>JALYYX010000104.1 GCA_030946075.1 Bacteroidota bacterium
TAAAATTTCTGAAGCAGTACTTAAATTTTCAAACAATGGCGGCTTGTTGTGAATAGGGCGGCCACCAACTTTACTCACCTGAGGCAAACCATCAATTGCATCGCCGGTAACATTAAATAAACGTCCGTTAATGGCATCACCCGTTGGCATTAAAATCGGTGAACCCAAATCAATAACATCCATACCACGGGTTAAGCCTTCAGTACCATCCATCGCAATGCAGCGAACACTATCCTCACCCAAATGTTGTTGGGTTTCAAGGATAACTTTATCGCCGTTTGGCCTTGTAATTTCCAAAGCATGAAGAATTTCAGGGAGCTTATTATCACCTGTAAAATGCACGTCGATAACCGCACCAATTATCTGTTTTATCTTTCCAACGTTTGCCATAAATTGTATTTCTAAATTTGGCGCAAAGGTAAGGGTTGAGGCTTGAAATGAAAAATGAAAAAATGAAAAAATTTAGGGCATTCCGGCAAGCATGCCCGCCCGCAAACATGGCTGCGCAAGCCGTCGGGCTTTCCGTTACAAGTCCTCGCTGCCAATGCACAAAATCTGCGCTTCGCTCTGGGCTTTTCACTGCAATCCCTAATACGATTATTAAATATTCTAGATTTTATTGAAGATGATGCAAGTCGTTTTGTAACCTTTTTAAATAAATTTGGAGTAGAATAAGTACTGTCAACTTTTATTGACGAATTCAGTTGGAAGGAATGGCTCCAAAATTAACTTCAAATATTAATGATAAATAAGATGAAAAATATTACCTGTTTATTAATTGCTTTTACATTTTCCTACTCATTAATTGCACAAAACAATCCCGAAATCAAACTTGAGCTGCCAACTAAGAATAAAGTAATTGACAATATTTGTAAGGCGCTAAATAAAAATTATGTATATCCCGACAAAGCAAAATTAATGTGCGATTATATAAATGAACAAAATATAATAGGCAAATACAATTCAATCACTAATGCTAATGAATTAGCCAATCAGGTTTTAAAACACATTCGTTCTGTTTACAACGATACACACCTTAGAATTGAGTATGATCCACAACTTGAAAAAGAAATTTTGAAATTTCTTTCATCAAAAAAGGATGCAATAAAAATTTCTGAAGCAGATATTGCCAAAGAAGAAAAAATGAATTTTTACTTTAAGAAACTTGAAATTCTTCCATCAAATATTGGTTACATAGAATTTAATGGCTTTGCAAACCCAAGCCACGAAGCAAGAAAAACAATAAATGCTGCTATGCAATTTGTTTCTCATACAGATGCCCTAATTATTGATTTGAGAAACAACTTTGGAGGTAGTGGCGGTCAATCAATTGCTAATTATTTTTTTAATACCAAAACTTACACCGGCAGGAGTTTTAATAGAATTGAAAATAAATGGACTGACAACTATATTGAAAACCAAAAGGTAATAACTAATGGTTTGGTTTTGCAAATGCCGGTTTATATTCTCACAAGTAAACGAACCTTTTCTGCTGCCGAGGGGTTAGCCTACACATTGCAAAAGCTAAAAAATGCTGTTATTATAGGCGACACAACAAGAGGTGGCGCACACTTGACAAGAAGTTTTAGTTTAGGAAATGGTTTCGTTGGCTTTATCCCTTACATGCGTGGAGAGAATGTAATAACTAAAACAGATTGGGAAGGAACAGGAGTTATCCCTAACATCGCAATTGAAGAAAGCAATTCTTTAGTAGTTGCACAAAATATAATTCTAAACAAAAAATTTAATGCAACAACAAATGAAAACGAAAAAAGAAAAATCAATTACATAATCAATTATAATAAGTCAAAAAATGCCTCAATTATTATTGATCCTTTGCAAGCCTCAAAGTTCACAGGACGCTTTGCAGAATTTGAAGTGGTATTACAGGGGGGTCAATTGATGTTCAGAGATACGAATCAACCAACTATTAAATATAAAAAAATGATAGCCATAACACCTACATCATTCCAAGTTGGAAGTGACTATCAAGTTGAATTTATTAATGAGAATGGCTTGTATAACTCCATCAAAATGTTTTGGGATGATGGCTATGAAGACAAAAGTTCCAAATCTAACTAATTTAAAAAAAGTTAGTTATAAGTGAATAAACAATTTCCAATATCCAAAAGAGAAATCCGAAATTTGACATCCCGAACTAATTATGGATAAATTCATCGTTTCAGCAAGAAAATACAGACCGCAAAACTTTAATACAGTTGTTGGGCAGTCGCATATTACCACTACGCTAAAAAATGCCATTAAGAATAACCAACTGGCGCATGCCTTTTTATTTTGCGGACCAAGAGGTGTAGGTAAAACAACCTGCGCAAGAATTCTTGCCAAAACAATTAATTGTGAGAACCGAACGCCTGATGGGGAAGCTTGTAATGTATGTAACTCCTGTACTTCATTTGATACAGGTACATCATTAAATATTCATGAGCTTGATGCAGCAAGCAATAATTCTGTTGATGATATCCGCTCTTTGGTGGACCAGGTAAGGTTTGCACCACAGGCAGGAGCCTATAAAGTATATATAGTAGATGAGGTTCATATGCTTAGTTCATCTGCCTTTAATGCATTTTTAAAAACACTGGAAGAGCCACCGCCTTATGCCATTTTTATTTTGGCTACAACGGAAAAGCATAAGATCATTCCAACCATACTTTCCCGCTGCCAGATTTTTGACTTTAAACGAATTACCAATCACGATACGGTTGAACATTTGCAGGAAATTTGTGAGAAAGAAAATATAAAAGCGGATAAGGCTGCTTTGCATGTTATCGCACAAAAAAGCGAAGGCTGTTTAAGAGATGCACTAAGCATTCTTGATAAGATAGTAAGCTTTACCAATGGAGAACTAACTTATGCAAACACACTCGAGCATCTTAATATTTTGGATGAGGATTATTATTTTAAACTCATCGATTGCATGCAGCAACAAAATATAAGTGATGCTATATTAATGTATGATGAAATTAATCGTAAAGGATTTGAAGGTGATTTAGTGCTGAATGGTTTTGCAGAATTTATAAGAAATGTTTTAGTAAGTAAAGACCCAAAGGTTGCCGTGCTGTTGGAAGTAGCTGAAAATTTTAAACCCAAATATTTAGAAACAGCAAAAAAAATAAATCCTGCATGGCTAATAGGAGCTCTAAATATTTTAAGTGACGCGGAAATAAATTACAAGCAGGCTCGCAACAAAAGATTGCATGTTGAGCTTACACTTATAAAACTTTGTTACCTACAGCAGGCTATAGAACTGGTACATAATGATAATGGAATATCTAAAAAAAAACAGGTTGAATCAGTAAAGGCGCTTGCCTTTAGGACTATTGCTCCTATTGAGTTAAAGGAGAATCAGCAAGAGAAATTCCAAGCTACAGGCTACAAGTTACAAGCTGAGAACATTTCACAAGTAAGTGAAAAAAGTAATGGCAGTTACTCTCCGGAGGATCATGGCGAAGCAAAACTTATTATTGAAACCGATATAAAAAATATAGCTACTAAAGCAGTTCCTGAT
>JALYYX010000105.1 GCA_030946075.1 Bacteroidota bacterium
CACCCGGAATTAAAGATGAATTTTATGATGAGTTTCTTATATCTTATAAAAACGTAAATGCTGTTTCAGATCAAACCTATTCAATATTAGTAAAAGCAAAGGCAGCATTAGTAACATCGGGCACTGCAACTTTAGAAACGGCATTATTCGGAGTGCCCCAAGTAGTTTGTTACAAAGGCAACGAAATTTCTTACCAGATTGCAAAGAGAATAATTAAATTAAAATACATAAGCCTTGTAAACCTTATCATGAATAAACCTGTGGTAAAAGAATTAATTCAAAATGATCTTACAGTAAAAAACTTACAATATGAATTACAGGAATTGCTCACCAATGCAAACAAACAGGAGCAAATAAAAAACGATTATAATAATCTGAAAAATTTATTAAAGCAAGGAGGTAATGCATCTGCAAATGCAGCAAGATTAATTTACAATTTTATAAGCCTCCAGAAATAAATAATAACAATAATTAATTATAAGCAGTATTTGTGTTAAGGCAAGTCTCGCCTATCGGGGGAGATTTAGAGGGGGCTAATGCCTGAGCAATTTTATAATTATGATTATCAGTGCAAGTAAAAATAACAAAATAGAGATACGATTAATCCCATGCATATACCCTATCCACTTGCTGTGTGGCCGGTTTGGGTCTTTCTTTTTTAAATATAAATATTCTGCTATCTGGCTCCAAACACCCATTAATTTTCGTTTTATGTTATCCTTAACCAATCATTAAAACCAATAAAAAAAATACAGCGTAAATTACTGAAATAAAAAATTAATAAAATGAAAATTATTCTTACAGCACTAGTTTCAATATTATTTATAACAACAGGCTGTGCGCAAAAAAATAAAAAGCATACAGAAAATTTTGCTGTGGTTAAAACAGATGCTGAATGGAAAAAACAATTAACAGCGGAACAATTTTCCGTAGCCCGTAAAGCAGGCACTGAAGCTCCCTATACCGGCAAATACTGGGACAATCACGAAAAAGGAATTTATAAATGCAGCTCATGCGGTCAGGAATTATTTACTTCTGATACCAAGTTTGAAAGCGGTACAGGCTGGCCAAGTTTTTATCAGCCATTAAAAAAACAAAATGTAATAGAAAAAACTGATAATGCTTTTGGCATGAAAAGAACAGAAGTTATCTGCAGCCGTTGCGGTGCTCATCTGGGTCATGTGTTTGATGATGGCCCAAAGCCAACAGGGTTACGCTATTGCATGAATTCCGCATCCCTGGATTTCGCAAAAGCAAGATAGTTTCCCCAATTCATACATTACAAATGGTCCAGTATATCTTTTATGCTGGATCTTTTTTTATAATCCACATCAAAGTATCGATAAGTAATAATGCCTTTTTTATTTACCACATAAACAGCAGGTACCGGCAGGTTAGCCCCATTGCTGCCATTGGCTTTTAAAAAGTCAATTCCAAATCCTTTATACTTCTCAACGGTTTTATCATCTACCTGAAAGGCAACTTTATAAGCATTCATAATCTTTAACCCTTCATCATATAAAATAGAATAAGATGCTTTTGTTTTCTCAATTGTTTTTGAAATATTTTCAGGTAACTCAGGGGTTATAGCCAGAACAGTAGCGCCTTTTGCTTTAATTAAACCGATTGAATCTTCCAGTTGTTTTAATTGTTTGTTACAATAAGGGCACCATTGTCCGCGGTAAAAAATCAAGACAACATCTCCCCTTTTTAATTCTTTTTTTAAATTTATTTTTTCTCCTTTTTGATCCCTTGCACTGAAATTTGGCGCCCGGTCGTTTACATTTAATCCTGTGGGATAATTTTGTGCGTATGCCTGCGTAATTAAAAATGTGATAAAAAAAGTATACATTTTTTTCATAAAATGAGTTTATTAAAACTACTTTTAAAAATTGATAATATTAAAATTACACTTTTTCTTTTTCTATATATGGTTTTGGAAAGGGTAAAAAAATTTTCAGAATCTGAGCTAATGAAAAAAATTATTAAGAAACATCCGCTGGCTATAAGATGGTTCCACTGGATAAATTTTCCGGTGCTTGCTATAATGATTTGGAGTGGATTATTAATTTACTGGGCTAATGATGTGTATAAAGTTGGCTGGGGAGATAAAACTATTCTTAAATTTTTCCCGGATTCATTTTATAAGGCTTTCAATATTCCCTTCAGATTGGCAGAAGGCATGAGCCTGCATTTTGCGTTCATGTGGCTGTTTGTTATAAATGGTTTTTTATATATTCTGTATTTATTGTTCTCAAAAGAATGGAAACTTATTTTTCCTAACAAAAAAGCTTTGAAAGAATCATGGCTGGTTATTTTGCACGATTTTCATTTACGAAAAACTGCACCACCGCAAAAAAAATATAATGCAGCACAACGAATTGCTTATACCAGCGTAATAGTGATGGGCATTGGTTCTTTACTCACAGGGCTTTCAATTTATAAACCTATTCAATTTAATTTCTTATGCAAGCTGCTTGGCGGTTATGAATGGGCACGGGCAGAGCATTTTATTCTTACCATTCTTTTTACTTTATTTTTTTTAGTGCACATAATACAAGTAATATTAGCAGGCTGGAATAATTTTAGAGGAATTATTACAGGTTTTGAAATACCGCCGCCTAAAAGAGAAACTATAGAAACTTCTTCTTCATTAACTAATAAAAATGATGATGCCATTTAAAGAAGAATTTATTTCAGCAAAAAAAATAAAGAGTAAAACGATTATTTCTTTTGCGGTGTTTATTGTAATGATGACCTTTGCGATTTTTGCCTGGAAGTGGCTGCAAAAACAGCCTGATGAAGAGGGCGCATTAAAACCCTTACGAAAAGTTTTAAATAATAATGAGAGTTTTTTTTCAAATTTTTTCAGCAATAATCATCTTGCCAAAACATATCCATTAAGCGCTGCGGCACATCATGTAAGAGTGAATGGCAGCGATGGAATGAGTGAAGATTTTTATGTTTCAAAATGGAAATTAAAAGTTGCAAGAGAACCCGGAGATACATTATTGGTAACATTGGATGAAATAAAAGCTTTGCCGAAAACCGAAATTGTTTTTGATTTTAAATGTATTGAAGGCTGGAGCCAGATAACACATTGGGGCGGTGTAAAATTTTCTGACTTTGCACAAAAATATAATCTTACTTCCCAAACAAAACTAAACTACGCAGGACTTGTAACACCTGATAATGGCTACTATGTTGGTATTGATATGCCATCAATTATGCACCCGCAAACACTATTGTGTTACGAAATGAACGGCCAGCCTTTACCAATGAACCAGGGCTATCCTTTACGATTGATCATCCCTGTTAAATATGGCATAAAGCATTTAAAAAGAATCGGAACAATATTTTTCAGTAATGAAAGGCCTCCTGATTTTTGGTACGAAAGAGGCTATGATTATTACTCAGGATTGTGAGCAGGCCATTTAGGAAGGATAGATGAAATTCCTTTTAATTCTTTTTCAAAAAATCCCCAGAAAGGTTTAGGAGGTTTGGCAGGCTTTAAACCAAAGCCAATTATACTTTTTTCTTTTATATAATTAATTGCTTCTTCAATTGAATCTGTTACCAGGAACAAACTCGGATCATTTGCAGAGATTGTTCCCTCCTTCAACATGCGCTCATTATGATCAAGCAATTCTTTATGGTATTCTTTATTGAAAATAATAATAGGGAAATTTTTTATTTTTTTTGTTTGAACAAGTGTGGCTGCTTCATAAAATTCATCGAGTGTTCCAAAGCCACCCGGCATTACAACAAATGCATAGGAATATTTTACCAGCAAAACTTTTCTTACAAAAAAGAATTTTATGTTCACCCATTTATCAAGGTATGGATTAGGGCTTTGTTCCTGTGGTAAAACAATGTTGCAGCCAACACTTCGTCCTCCCACATCTTTTGCCCCCCTGTTCGCAGCTTCCATTATTCCCGGGCCGCCACCTGTTATTATTGTGAATCCAAGTTTTGCAATTTCTCCTGCCAAGTTTCTTGCCTCTTCATAATAAGGGTGATCTTCTTTAAACCGGGCGGAGCCAAAAACTGTAACACAAGGCCCCACAAAATGCAACCCTCTGAAGCCTTTTATAAATTCAGCAAAAACACTTACAGCATATTTAAAATCGTACCAGCGGCTTTGAGGGCCCGATAAAAATTTTATTTCTTTTTTTGTTTTGCTTTCCATAAAGTCTTATCAATAATTTAGAAGCTCTTTTAAAATAGCTGCAACCTTTTCCGCATTTGGCAGCATTGCTTTTTCAAGATTAATATTCATTGGTACAGCAGGTAAATTTAATGCTCCTAAAACTTCTACAGGTGCATCTAAAAACTTAAAACATTCTTTT
>JALYYX010000110.1 GCA_030946075.1 Bacteroidota bacterium
GAGGTAACGAACCGGCCTGCCTGCCGCATCGAAGATGGTGATGTTGGCAACATATCCCGGGGATGGGAAATTATAACTAATAGTTGCAAAATCATCTATGCCGTCATTATCAGGAGAAAAAATTTCAGGAGTTACAACTATCTCTCCCTGCACTTGTTGATCAATTCTGAATTGCGAATTTTTGTAACCAGGTGTTCCATAGCCAACAGATGTGGCAGCAGAATGAAAATTCCTTTGCACTGAAGGAGCATTGTAATCAATTCTTTCCAGAGCAACACCTTCCCGGTTAGATATTAAAGCAAAATGCCATTTTTCAGTATATACAACTTCATCAACAATTTTTCCCTGTGCATTTAATATTATCACATCTCCCTTATCATCAGGGTAGGAAGGCATTGTGGTAATGGTTACAAATGCATCGGGATTGGTAGTGATGTATTGATTCATTACAGCAGCAGGATCTGATGTGATCACTAAGTATTCTCCGGGAAATAATAATCTGCTGTCAGTAGTTAGCTGTTGTATACTGCTGATAACATTTGCGCTATTCCTGTTAGCAATATACAGTTGTTTGGCATCAATTATTTTTTGTGAGCGGTTATATACTTCTACATAATCAACACCGCCGGGTTTAGGATTGAATAATATTTCATTGATCACAATATCAAAACTGTCTGCCAGAGATGACAAACCAACTCTTGCAGAATTTTTTGTACCTATAGTATTGCCAGCACAATCAGTAACATTTGATGCTGTAACTGTATATACCTTATTTGCGGCCAATGGTGTATTTAATTTAAGATTGACTCTGTCAAAAACAGGCGGAGCTGTTACTGCAGTTTGAGGAACACCTATTCCATCGCTAATGCTGTAATTGTTGGCTGTAGCGCCTTTCATGCTATCCAGCGGTTCATCAAAAACCAATGTGATATTTAAATTGTCAACAGCAAAAGCTCGTAATAACTTCGGCGGCGTTTTATCGGGATTAGAAGCATCAATAGAATTTTTTTTACCCGGCGTTCCTCCTTTCGGATCAACACTTGCCTTCCAGTTTGTAAATCCGCTGCAGGGATTTTTAGTATCAATCATCTCCAGCGTCCATCCCCCATTTTTTTTTAATTCATTTTGATACCAGCTAATGTCATAACTAACCGCATGAATAATTTTTCCCTGGGGAGAAATAAGAGAAATCTGATCACCGCCATTATTAAGCGAAGGAAAACTGGTTACAGAAATAGTGGGGCCAAATACTGACATTGCTGCCACTGCAGAACCAGTGCAGACAATAACAAAACTATCAGGTTTTAAAAGATAAGATGGCATGGTACCACTTTGACCTGTGGGTTTGCTAAGTCTGAAGCCCTGGAGGTTAATAGCAGCAGACGAAACATTTTTAAGTTCAATCCATTCGTTATTGGGCAATCCAACTTGTGGTGTTGGGTCAGCCATTATTTCATCAATTACAATATCGTATCGGTTCGCAATTTGTGCATTGCTATTGGCTCTTATAAAAAATATTATAAAAGCAGCCAGTAAAATTTTTCTCATTGTATTAAACATTTTTCAAGATAAAAAATGATTTGTAATACACGATAATTTTTTTTGGTGATTAGGATTGTAAATTGCACATAAATTTTTATAATGAAAGTAGCTGTGGTTGGAGCAACGGGTTTGGTAGGCAGTAAAATGCTGCAAATTTTGGAGGAAAGAAATTTCTCTGTGGATGAATTATTACCTGTAGCCTCTGAAAAATCAATTGGAAAGGAAATTGAATTTAAAGGGAAAAAATATAAGATCATTTCTGCGAAAGATGCTATTGCAGCAAAGCCACAACTGGCTTTATTTTCAGCCGGTGGAGCAACATCGCTTGAATTGGCTCCTGAGTTTGCAGCAGCAGGTATAACCGTTATTGATAACTCATCAGCATGGCGAATGGATGCAACAAAAAAGTTAGTTGTGCCGGAAGTGAATGCACATGTTCTTACCAAGGAAGATAAAATTATTGCTAACCCAAATTGTTCTACAATACAAATGGTGTTGGTATTGAATCCTCTCCATAAAAAATATGGAATTAAAAGAGTTGTTGTTTCTACTTACCAAAGCGTTACCGGCACAGGCGTAAAAGCAGTTACACAATTAAATAATGAAAGAAATAATATTGAGGGTGAGATGGCTTATAAATATAAGATCGATAAAAATGCCATCCCACACATTGATGTTTTTTTAGAGAATGGTTATACCAAAGAAGAAATGAAAATGGTGAATGAAACAAAAAAAATTATTGACGATGATTCAATAAATATAACAGCAACCTGTGTTCGCATTCCTGTAATGGGCGGGCACAGCGAAAGCGTTAATGTAGAATTTGAAAATGATTTTGATTTGGATGAGGTGAGAGAACTACTTTCCAAATCTCCCGGACTCGTTGTGCAGGACGATATTGATAATTTTATTTATCCGATGCCATTAACGGCACACGAAAAAGATGAAACTTTTGTTGGCAGGATCCGCCGTGATGAAACACAAGCCAATACTTTAAACTGCTGGATAGTTAGTGATAATCTTCGCAAAGGCGCTGCTACCAATGCGATTCAGATTGCGGAATATTTGCTGGAGAAGAATTTGGTTTAATACACAGGATTGATCATAATTGATCAATTATTTTATGGCTTTCTAAAAGCATGAAGTATTCTTAAAATTATTACTTCTTCCTTTGACTTATTTATGGAATAATGGATGATGTAGGGAAAAACATTCACCATTGTACATCTTACTTCATCATATCTAATACTCCCGATACCTGGAGTAACGCAGAGATTATTTATTTTTTTATCAACAAACTCTAAAAACTTTTTACCTAACCCATCTTGTTGCACATTGTACCAATAATTGCATCCTGAATATCTGACTTGGCGTGTATTGTAATAACTCCAGTATAAGCCATTGTAAGATTTATACTTTAAAAGCTTGCCTTGCTTTTTCCCAATCGCTTAATAAAGCTGGATTGTTAGAAATTTTTTTAACTTCTTCTCGACCTAATTCTTTTTGCCAATCCGGAATTTTAAATTCGTCATCATCCGACAACAATTCTACAGCATCCATTTTTTGAAGATCTTCTATTACAGCAACAGCGTAATCTTTTTTTATTCTGATGTGATATTTCTTTTGCATAAAAATAATTTTTAATTAATCGTCCACGTTTCTCTTCCTCTTAATAATTTATCAAGATCACCTTTTCCTTTGGTAGCGATGGTTTCGTCTATCTGCATTGTCAT
>JALYYX010000143.1 GCA_030946075.1 Bacteroidota bacterium
CAGAATTATTAAAACAAACGCCATTGGTAAATGTAGATGATGACGGAAAAATAATGATGCGCGGAAAAGATGTAAAAGTTTTAATTGACGATAAACCAATTGAATTAAATGGAAAGCAATTGCAGGATCTGCTGGAAAGTATGCCCGGGAGTATGATAGAAAAGATTGAAGTGATGACAACCCCGCCACCGCAATATGCAAATGAAAGAGGAGGTGTAATAAATATTGTAACAAAAAAAGGAAGAGTGGGGATGAATGGCAGAGTAAATATAAATTATGGAACAAGAGGGGAAGCGGGCATCAATGGAAATTTTGGATATCGAAAAAATAAAATTGCTTTAAATGTTAGTGGCGGTTTTGGCTACAGTAAATATACCGGCAACAGTTACAGTAACAGAGAGAATATTTATATTGATTCAACCAATTTTTTTAATACAGTTGCTTCAATTTACAGTGATTATAATCGCCCCAATGCAAGGTTGAGTTTAGATTATGACGTGAATAAAAAAAACACTTTTAACTTTACTTTTTTATTTAATTCAAATGTTTCGGGAAGTAATAGTGGGAATGAATATACTAATTTAAACCGCTTTGATGCTGTTTATAAATTGAGTGACAGGTTCATAAATACAGGAACACAAAGTCACAATCCTAATTTCAATCTTACTTATACTTTCAAAGGAAAAAATCCAAAAGAGGTTTTCAAAATTATTTCCGGATTGAATTTTAATGTATCGGATGTTAGTAAAGATTTTTTTCAGCAGTTTTTAAATCCTGATCAAACCCTTACAGGCATTGATTCCACACAAACACAAATAACTGATGTTAAAAATCACAATGCAAGTTTGAGATTGTATTATGATAAACCATTAGGCCAAAAATTTTCGCTGAATATGGGAACAAACTTTAATCATTTTGCTAGTCATAATATTTTAAATACTGATTTTTTAAAAAAGCCCGAGATGACTTTTATTAAGAATGATGCATTGAGTAACGATTTTTTATTTGACCAAACAATTTATGCTTTACGAGCCTCTTTGCGTTATGATATAATGCAGGATTTTTATGTGAATGCCGGAATTCAATCGGAGCATACAACTACAGGTTTTAATTTAAAAGACAGCTCAAATAATTATGCAAACAATTATTGGAGTCCACTTCCATTTATAACTATAATGAAGAAATGGAAAAGTGATGTGAGTATTACAGCAAGTTATAAACGCAGTATTCAGCGGCCTGGTTTAAATGAATTAAACCCCAGTGTTGATTACAGCGATCCTTATAACAGACGGCATGGAAACCCATATTTAAATCCTTATTATTCAGATAATTTCGATTTGATAATCGGCAAATGGAATAAAGTTTTTTATTTGAATGCATCTTTTGGCTATGATATTCTTACAAATATTTATAGCTCTATACGAACTTTGCAATCTGATGGTAAAACAGATATTACATGGCAAAACATAAGTGGAAGAAAAGAATATCATTTCAGTACTTGGGATGGCTATACCATTTCAAAAAAATCGAAAATAAATATCAGTCTTGGGTATACTTATAATGTTTACAGTGACTTTGATAAAACAATAAGAAAGTTTAGAGATGGCGGATCTTTTTATTCAACACTAAACAGCAGTTATCAATTTAGTGATCTGCTGAACAGCAATGCCAGCTTTACTTTTAACCGTTTTGCAAATCCACAGGGTACTGTGAGAAATACTTTAAGCATGAATATTGGAGTTCAAAAAAAATACTTTAATAAAAAACTTATTGTGAGCTTTAACGTTATTGATCCGTTCGGACAATTGCAGAACAGAACCTTTACTTACGGAACTAATTTTACTTTGGAAAGTTTTAATTCAACGCAAACAAGAAACTTTAGATTCGGAGTCGGATATATTTTTAGTAAGACACCTAAGAAAAATAAATTAACAGAATTATTAAAGCAAAAGAATCTGCAAAAAAATAAATAAGTTTTATTTCGTTTATTTACTAATTATTAAATAAAATTCTTATGAAAAAGTATATTGTTTTTTTTATTTTCCTTTCATGTTTAATTTTTAACGGTTATTCCCAATTGCCAAAAAATGCTTTTAAAGTAAACCTATCAGGGTTAGTAATAAGAAATATTTCAATTCAGTATGAACGACAGGTAAGTCCGAAAACCTCATTGGCATTAGCTTTCCGAGATGTTCCTTATGGCAAACTACCTTTTGAACAAACTATTGCAGATAATGCGAATGATCCGTTTGTTCAATTTGATAAAATAAATGTAGGAAGCTTTGGCTTTACACCTGAGTTCAGATTTTATTTAGGAAAGAAAAGTGGAATGCGTGGGTTTTATCTTGGGCCGTTTGTTAGCTATAATAATTATAAAACTGATCTGCCGATTAACTACAACAATAAAACAGGAATATTCAACGGCAATTTAAAAACAATAACAGGTGGCCTTCAAATTGGTTCACAGTTTAGATTAAGCAATCATTTTTTTATTGATTGGTGGATAATAGGACCAAATTATGGAGGCGCCTCCGGCAATTTAAATTTTACGGGCACTTTAGATCCTAATGAACAAAGCATATTAAAAACTGAACTTGATAAATTGCAAGCTGATGCGCCATTTCATTTTATACAATCATCTTCAGTGAATAGCAGTGGTGCTGTTATTATTGCAAAAGGTCCGTGGGGAGGATTGCGTGGCCTGGGAATTAATTTGTCATATCATTTTTAACAAGAGTAAACTTTTTACCAATCCAGCTATCTCTTACAGGAATTATCCAGTTCTGTGCTAAATCTTTTTTTGTTGGAACGGTGTTATTAAAATACAAAGTATCAGCATTTATAAAACCGTTTTCAAAAGCGTAGTTTAATTGCTCCATCGGCAGTAATTGAATTCTTTCTTTTACAACAAAAGCAAGTGTTTGTCTATCGAATAAACTTACATTATAATCCTGCTCAATATTTTTTATTAAACGCACAGAAGAATCAGTGCTGCAGCCGCTTACTCCTGTGGCAGTTTCATCAGCCATAAAAATAATAAACTGGCCGAAAAATAAATTTGCATAACCTTTTACTTTTGCGCCATGGCTTTGCCATTTTTTGGTAAATTCTTCCAGCAACTCTTCAATTTGCAATGCTTCGCTTAAAGAAAATAACCTGTTACATTGATATATCCAGACTTTTGAATTATCATTAAAATCTTCTGGAATTAAATTTTGAAAATGGAGATTCATCTTTTTAAAATATTAGTAATTGAAAGCAATTGTGTAAAAGCAAATTGGATTTGCGCTAATTCCCCCTAAAGAAATATTTCCAATTTTTTTAATAAATCTATCTTCCGAAACCGATCGAATTTGAAAACGATCTGCAGAAGATAATTTTGATAATTTATTTTGTCTGTTAGGAATAATTTTAACCATCCAAACAGCAATTGAATATCTTTCTTTCCAGTCTGTTAGCGATACTATAATTTTTAAAGGAAGCTTGCCTAAGTGATTATCGTTAACAATAATAGAGGGACGTATTTTTTTTATTTCGGCACCAATGGTAGGGTCAAGATTAATTAACCAAATTTCACTTTGCTTCATAAAATTTATCAAAGTCGATGGAAGTAAACGCAGTTAAATCCTTATCATGCTTGTAGTCATTATATAAAATTTCACTCGCCCGTTCCATTGGATGCATGATGGAATCTTCTTTAACGCTTTGCAAAGTTTTTTCTATAACTGAAATTTTATCCGCCAGGGTTAATTTCTTAATCTCACGAATTATTTCTTTTGTTTCCATGTTTAAAGTTACATATTTTCTTATTAAATTGTTCTGATAATATCTTTGATTTATGAAATATGTATTCCTGATTTTTGTATGCTTGTACTCTAAAATAATTGCACAACCAATAAGAAAAGTTGATGATAAAAAACTCGCTGGCGTTCTTACTTTTTTAGGGGATAGAAAATCAATTGGCAATTATGAAATGAATGTAGTTGTTTATCCGGTTAGGCTACCTACTGATCCTATTCCAGCTACAGAAACTGAAGAATTTTATGACAGGCTTTTTGTTAGTGTATGTGATGATGGAGATTATCCCCGGTATAAAGTTTATGAAATTGGTCCTATACTTTTAACGGATAGCAGTCTTCAATTAAAACAATTAGATAAGTACACAGTTTTACTAAAGTTTACTCATGGTT
Source organism: Bacteroidota bacterium (assembly GCA_030946075.1). Lineage (GTDB taxonomy): Bacteria > Bacteroidota > Bacteroidia > Chitinophagales > Chitinophagaceae > Ginsengibacter. The sequence goes on from JALYYX010000143.1 coordinate 4,191, forward strand.
TTTATGAGAAAAGAAAAACCGCAGCATACAAAATCAGTGTGAAAGATTTTAGTGTGAGAAAGATTAAATAAATAATTACACCATATCTGCAGCAATCATTTCTGCTAAATCAAGCACTTTTACTTCATCCTCTTTTTCATTTGTTTTTACACCATCGCTAAGCATCGTCATACAAAACGGGCAGTTGGATGCAATTATTGATGCACCAGTTTCAATAGCCTCTTTGGTTCGTTCTGTACTTATTCTTATATCACCTTTTTCTTCTTCTTTAAACATTTGTGCGCCGCCGGCACCACAGCATAAACCATTGCTGCGGCAGCGTTTCATCTCAATCAGCTCAACGTCGAGTGATTCCAAAACTTTTCTTGGTGCTTCATAAATATTATTTGCTCTTCCTAAATAACAACTGTCGTGATAAGTAATTTTTTTTCCTTTAAACGATCCTTCTTCCTTCATTTTTATTTTGCCATCATCTATTAGTTGCTGTAAAAATGTTGCATGGTGTATCACTTCATAATTTCCGCCAAGCTCAGGGTATTCATTTTTTAAAATATTAAAACAGTGTGGGCAGGCAGTTACAATTTTTTTTATTCCATATCCATTTAATGTTTGGATGTTTTGATAAGCCATCATCTGAAACATAAATTCATTTCCTGCACGGCGAGCCGGATCGCCTGTGCACATTTCTTCTTTACCAAGTATGGCATATTTAATTTCAATCTTATTTAAAATGGTGGCAAATGCTTTGGTGATTTTTTGTGCCCGCTGGTCAAAACTACCGGCGCATCCTACCCAAAATAAAACTTCAGGAGATTCATTGCCTGCCATCATTTCAGCCATTGTGGGTACTTGCATAAATAGTTTGTAGTTTATAGTTTTCAGTTTGTAGTTAATCACTGATAACTAATTAGGTTTTGTTTATCAGCTAAAATACAACAAACAATTTTGATTAGTATTTAGAAGAGGCTTGCCATTAAAACATAATTTTGAACTTTTAAAATTTATAAATGATTCAACTGATAAAACGGATTACCAACTGGGAGCAATGGCCTTTTAAAATTTTATATGCGCCAATATCTCCTTTTTGGCTATGGTACATAATTCGGTCGGGATCAGTTTGGTTTTTTACACCCAGCAATCCAAAACTAACTTTTGGGGGAATGGAAGGGGAACCTAAAAAAGAAATGCATGATCTGTTGCCCGGTGAATTAGTTCCTGAAACTTTTAATGTTTTACCATCAGAAGATTTTGCAGCAGTAAATAAAAAATTATCTGAAAGCAAAATTACTTTTCCTCTAATTGTAAAACCTGAAGTAGGCGGGCAGGGAATTTTATTCAGAAAAATTGATACTATAGAACAGCTAAAAAATTATCATCAAAAGATTCCTGTTGAATATATTATTCAGGAAATGATTACATATCCCATGGAAGTAAGTGCTTTTTATATTCGTTATCCAAATCAGCTAAAAGGCTTTGTCACAGGCTTTTTACATAAAATTCCACTG
>JALYYX010000147.1 GCA_030946075.1 Bacteroidota bacterium
CAACACCGGCTCGCAAAGACGGGAGTATTAAGGAGCAAGTACCTTCTTGTCCCAGCCGAGCCTCCCAACGGGGACTCGGCGCAAATAATAATTGACGCCGAGTCTCTTGCAGAAGACTCGGCTACGAAGCAGAAGACTCGGCTACGACGCAATTTTAGAAGGAAGAAGAGGAAAAAAATAATCTTTATTTTATAAAGATCAAAAAAAGATTGATTGGTGTTATAAAATTTACATAGTTTTATCAACTCACAATTTTTTTTAACCAAAACTCTCATAACATGAAAAAGTTATTTCTTCTTTTGTTTGCATTGCCGTCTTTGGCAATGGCGCAAACTAAAAATGTAATTACTGTTGAACGTGTATATCCGAAACAGGATAAAGTACAGGAATATGAAAAAGCACTTGCCAGTCATGTTCAAAAATATCATAAAGGTGATTGGGCATGGCGTGTATACACAATAGAAACAGGCCCTGAGGCAGGCGGCTACCACATTGTAGAAGGCCCGATGAGCTGGGAGGGATTAGATAACAGAGGTAATTTAGGAGAAGCTCATCAAAGCGATTATAACAAAGGTGTTTCACCTTTTACGAATGCTGATAAGGGATCCAGCATGTATGTAACTTACCGGCCGGATTTAAGTACAGTTCAACTAACAGATTATTCAAATAAAATTGCTATAACTCATATCTTCCCCAAGCCCGGTTATACAGATGATATGGAAGATGCTATTAAAAAATTGAAGAAGGCCTGGGAAGCAGGAGGGCAGAGTGTTGCAGTGTATGAAGCAAGTTCTTCAGGGCCGCAACAATACACTTTTGTTTACAGATATAAGCAGGGGTTAAAAGAAAGAGAAACCGGTTTTCGTAAGCCTATGAAAGACCGCTATAATATGGCTAATGGAGATGGCAGTTGGAATGCTTACACTCAAAGCGTTAGAAATATGATAGATCATTCATGGTCAGAAGTATTATTTTTTCATCCTGAACTCAGCTCAAAATAAAATTTTCTAAAAAAAATAAATAAAAATGCCCTGGAATTTCCGGGGCATTTTTTTTAAACGTAAGGCTAAAATATTACTTATCGGTTTTATCTTTTACTTCTCCTTCTTTCATATCTACTTTATGCTTGCTTGTTCTGCCATTATGCTCATGTTTTACTTTATAGCCTTTGTATCTTTTGTGCCTGCTAACAGTGTTGTGCACTTTTTGAGCAGGGGTTGAGGTCTTTTTTATTTTGTCTTTGTCATCTTGTGCTTTTGCAACAAAGCCAATGGTAAACGTAAGCATTACAAGGAATAATAACTTTTTCATGTTTGTTTATTTTAAGTGATTAATAGTTTCCATACATATTGCAAATAGTATGCCTTTATATTAATTTACCAGCAGGCTGCAGCCCCGTATATCAGTGTTATCGCACCTTCCCAATACTTCAAAAGTGCCATTGTAATGTAATTTACCTACATCATCAGTTGCAATAAAAGCACACGAATAAATATTGGCCATGTCAATAATATTTATAATTCCTGTTTCAGCATTTTTTGTTGTGAAGGATATTTTTTTTATGGAAAACGGATCATCTTCATCCCGTATTAAAACCTTCATCCAGGGAGGGCATTTGAATAAACCATCTCCCCTGGAGTATGCCTGCGATAATATTTCCGTCATTCCATATTCTGAATGTATTTTCTTTACACCTAATTTTTTTTGCAGAACCGTATGTACTTCTTCTCTCGTAATTTCTTCCCGTCTTCCTTTCATGCCACCGGTTTCCATAATTACTGTGTTACCTAATCGCATAGTATATTTTTCGGCAAAGTCAAGCAAGGCAAAGGATACCCCTATCAATAACGTCGGCTGTTGTAATATTTCATTGTGCAGTAAAGTGTGGTAAAGTTTTTCATGATCGTCTAAATAAAAACCACTAAGCTCATGTTCGCTGTTCTTTATCAATTCCTCCGTCATTGTTATCAAAGAAGAATTTTTTCTTTCAAGATAAGAAGGCAATAAACCGAGGATGCACCATTCGTTTGCGGGGCCGTAAAAAAGTTCAAATGTTTTAGTGAAAGTTTTTTTATATAACGCTATATTTTTAACAAAATGTCTGCTGTTAATGGTTTGTGTTGTGCCACTGCTCTCAAATATTATTTCAGGCTCAAATTCAGTGGTTTTAATAGTATTTGTTTTAAAAAATTGTATAGGTAAATAAGGAATTTTCTCAATAGAATCAACACTTTCAGAGAGTATGTGGATGGAATTAACAAATTCTGAGTATACAGGATTATTTTTGTATTGAAAATGAAAAAGCTCCAATGCCATCCTTTCAAAATTATAAAAGGATGCATGAAAAATTTTATTTTCCCAAGCGTTTATTTGTGATTCTTTATTCAGTGATAATAATTAAATTTGGTATTTAAAAATACAAAGATGCGTTACTCAATTTTATTTTCAATATTCATAATATTTTTATTTTCCTGTAAAAAAACAAAGTATACCACAACTCCACAATTAAATTATAAATCGGTAAACACCAAAGTACTTAGTCGTGGTCAAACATTGCAGATTACATTATCATTTACTGATGCCGAAGGAGATTTTATTCCTGATTCAGCTTTATTCGTAGAAAAGTTTGAGCCAAAATGTGTTGCAAGCAGGTTTAAGCAATATTATAAATTACCTGTTTTCCCAACTTCTCAGAATCAGGCAGGAGATATTGTAGTTTCATACACTTATCCCAGTGTTACTTTTTTAGGTCCGCAATGCAACAGAAACGATACCGCGATTTTTAAATTTGTTTTAAGAGATAAGGCAAAAAATCACAGTGATACTGCAGTGTCAGATCCTATTGTTATAATTAATTAGTTTGCTTAAAAAATTAAGTGAGTTTTTTTTGTTTAGCAGTGTTTTTATTTCTGCCTGTAGTGTAGCAATGTGTATAGAAACCTGTCTGTTACTGCATATCAGGTTAAATTCAATCAGTTTTTATTTATTTGTTTTTAGTGCAACTCTTGTTCAGTATAATCTTCATTATCTGGTGAAAGAAAGTGCAGTAAAAAATTCTCAACGACTTTCATGGTCTTTTAAAAATAAATTTGTACATAAAATTTTAATTGGCTTTGGTTCTGTATTGATAATAATTTCTTTGTTCAGTTTTCAGCTTCATCATTTTATCATCTTAATAATATTTGGTGCAGTGGCTTTTTTATATTCATTTCCTATTCTTCCTTTCTACCGGCAAAAAAGAATAAAGGATTTTGGATTACTAAAAATTATTACCCTCGCACTTTTATGGACATTAGTAACAGTTTGGCTACCTGCTGATGGAACAATTTTTTCCGGTATTTCTTTTCAGTTAATTTTTTTAAGAAGATTTATTTTCATTTTCATCCTTTGTTTATTGTTCGATATCAGGGATATTGAAATTGATAAAGCCGAATCAATTGCAACACTGGCTGTAAAGCTTGGCCTAAAAAGATCTTATTCTCTTTGTTATACTCTTTTAATAATTTTTGTTGTGCTTTGCGTTGCAGAGTTCATTTATTTATCTGATACTGCACAGTTAATTTCTATGTTGCTTTCAGCATTGGCAACTATAATTACAATTCAATTCAGTAAAAAAAATAATTCTGATTTTGTTTATCTGGCTTGTGTTGATGGGATGATGCTTTTGCAGGCTTTGTTAGTTATTTTTGCATCTGTAATTAAATTATAAATAAATGGCCAAGGCAAAACGGAAATCCATATTAACAGACACTTCATTTACATTTTTACGCAACTATATTAATAATCCATCGCCTGTTGGATTTGAAACCAACGGGCAAAAGCTATGGCTCGAATACATAAAAAATTATGTAGATACTAACTTTACTGATGCCTATGGAACTGCTGTTGGTATTATAAACCCCAATGAAGATTTTAAAATAGTAATTGAGGCGCATGCTGATGAAATAAGCTGGTTTGTAAATTATGTTTCGCCTGAAGGATTAATTTATTTAAAAAGAAATGGCGGTGTAGATCACCAGATTGCGCCATCACAAAGAGTTTTAATTCATGGAAAAAAAGGTGGCGTGAGGGCTGTGTTTGGCTGGCCTGCCATCCATACCAGGCTTAATAATAATGATAATAAAGAAACGCAGCCAAAGGTTGATAATTTATTTTTGGATTGTGGTGCAAGAACCAAAAAAGAAGTGGAAGACCTTGGAGTTCATGTAGGTGCAGTTGTAACATATGAAGATGGTTTTGCTGAGCTTGCATACGATAATTTTATTGGCCGTGCTTTTGATAACCGCATCGGTGGTTTTATGATTGCAGAGGTCGCAAGGCTGCTGAAAGAAAACAGAAAAAAATTACCTTTTGGATTATACATTGTAAATGCTGTGCAGGAAGAAATTGGATTGCGTGGTGCAGAAATGATAGCAAGAAGAATTAAACCCAATATTGCAATTATTACTGATGTAACACATGATTCCACAACTCCGATGATAAATAAAATTACTCAGGGGGAATGCAGTTGCGGTAAAGGCCCTGCGTTAACTTATGGACCTGCAGTGCATAATAAATTACTTGAGCTGGTTCAAAAAGTTGCGGAAAAAAATAAAATACCCGTGCAGTTATCTACCGTTAGCAGAAGTACAGGAACAGACACGGATTCGTTTGCGTATGCAAATGATGGTTGCCCTTCGGTGCTCATTTCAATTCCTTTGCGTTACATGCATACTACCGTTGAAATGCTTAACAGGCAAGATATTGAAGATACCATCAAACTTATGTATGAAACTTTGTTAACGCTTTCACCCAAAACAAATCTGAGTTATTTTTAGAAGACCTTTTACTATTAATACCCAAATGAGTAAATTTTGTTTTGATCAGGCTATTACCGGCAGGCTAAAATAAAATGTAGTTCCTTCAAGTTCATTGCTTTCAGCCCAAATTTTACCGCTATGCTGTTTTATAATTTCTGAAGAGATAAATAATCCAATTCCTAATCCGCTGAAATCTTTTGATACTTCATCAACCCTGTAAAAACGATCAAATATTTTGCTTATTTTTTCTTTAGGAATTCCGATTCCAAAATCGGTGAATGAAACAACTATTGTGTTATCTTTTTTAACGGAGTTAACAATTATTTTTTCTTTGCCCGGAGAATATTTGGCGGCATTGCTTATAATATTTGTAATTACCTGCTCCAGGCGCAAAGCGTCAATTTTTACTTTAGCAGATTCATTTTTTTCCAAAACTATTTTATGATGAATTGTAATTTGTTGCATGGAAGTAAGCACTTCAGGGAGAAAAGAATTCATTTCTATTTCAGCCTGGGTTAATCTTAATTTGCCTGCATGTATTCTTGATACATCCAATAATTCATTCAAAAGAAAATTAAGCTTACCTGCATATTGATCAATCTTTGAAAGATACTGCTGTATTGGTTTTTGTTCTTCATTCTGTGAAAGCGTGAGAGCAAGTTGGGCATAGGCTTTAATGGTAGTTAGCGGTGTTTTTAATTCATGGCTTGCTATGGAAATAAATTCATCTTTTTTTTCTTCAAGCAATTTTGCCTGTAATAATTCTGCCTCTTTACGAATTAATGCTTCTTCAGTTTTTTTTCTTTCACTAATATCTGAAAGAAATGCTATGAACAGCCATTCCCCATCTATTTTTACATTAGAAATGCTGAGATTAATATAAAATTCATGTCCTTTTTTATGTAATGCAGTTATTTCAATAGTTTTATTTAAAACAGGCCCTTCGCCGGTTTTTAAAAAATGAGTCATACCTTTTTTATGTGCCTCACGGTACTGTGTTGGGATAATGGTTTCGGATAATGGTTTGCCAACAACTTCCTTTTCAGTATACCCGAAAATTATTTCTGCTTTAGGGTTCCATTCTAAAATTTGCTGATGCTGATTAATAACGATCACCGCATCAGGGCCACTTCTGAAAAAAGTTTTTAACCGTTTCTCACTTTCCTCTATCTTTTTTTCAGCTTTTTTTCTACCTGTAATATTTTTAAAAACACACCGTGTATAACCCCTGCCATCTTTATTATAGGAACAACCTATTTGCCCCTCGCCTATAACCGGCTCTCCCTTTTTGGTAACTAAAGTTGTTACTAATTCAATACCGTAATTATTTGCAATTGCAATTGTCCGGGCCTCTTTGTATTCCTTTATACAAGGCTCATGTATAAACTCATAAATACTTCTGCCTACAACCTCATGTAATTCATAATCCAGCGTTTTAAGCCATGCAGGGTTTACGAGTTCTATATTTCCATCAAGAGTTAAAAAATGAATTAGATCGCTGGTGTTCTCAAACAAGTCCTTAAAATGGTCATTAAAACTGATGGAAGGCATATAGGGTTAAGGGTTTATATAAAAATATAAATGTTTATTTAAATAGAACATTTTTTTATTCTGAAGGGGAATTAATTAAACCGGTTCGTAATAAAATACAATTTCCTCCTGAAGAATCAGGAGGAAATCTCTTTAACCCTTAAAACAACCAACATGAAATAAATCAGTGCTGATTTTGCTTTTATAATTAATATTTACGAATAAAGTATAAAGATGGATTTTACTTTATGCAAGAGCAAGATCCAATACCTGCTGCATGCTTTTTACATAATTTATTTTTAACCCTTTAATAAAAGACTGGTCAATTTCCTGAACATCTTTTTCATTTAATGAGCACATAATTATTTCTTTTAACCCTGCCCGTTTTGCCGCAAGAACTTTTTCTTTAATTCCTCCTACAGGAAGCACCTGCCCACGCAATGTAATCTCCCCTGTCATTGCCAAGTAAGGTTTAACACGTTTACCTGTAAAAGATGATGCAAGAGCTGTCATTAAGGTAATACCTGCACTGGGTCCGTCCTTTGGCGTAGCGCCCTCAGGGATGTGTATATGAACATTTTTCTTTGTGAATACTTCGGGATCAATACCGTACTTTTTTGCATTGGATTGCAAATAGGTCATTGCTGTGGTTGCACTTTCCTTCATTACATTGCCCAGATTACCAGTTAGTTTCAATTCACCTTTTCCATTATCACTGGTAGTGGTTTCTATAAATAAAATATCTCCTCCAACATACGTCCAGGCGAGCCCCACAGCTACTCCTGCCATGTTAGCTGTTTTATACATTTCATTGCTAAAGCGTGATATGCCCAAGATTTTATGAACATCTCCAATGCTTATTGTTGGTTTTAATTTTCCTTTTATGGCATATTGTTTTGCAAGATTACGCATGATGGATGCCAGCTGCCTGTCAAGATCACGAACGCCGCTTTCTCTTGTATAATCTGAAATAACTTTTTCTAAAACAGCATCGCTTATTTTAAAGTTTACATCTTTTAAGCCATGTGCCTCTTTTTGTTTTGGTAATAAATGCCGCTTGGCTATTTCAATTTTTTCCTCAATTGCATAGCCGCTTAAATCAATAATTTCTAATCTGTCACGCAGGGCAGGAGAAATATTTTGAAGATTATTAGCTGTAGCAATAAATAAAACTTTACTAAGATCATATTCAAGCTCTAAATAATTATCGTAAAAATTATTGTTTTGCTCAGGATCTAAAACCTCCAGTAATGC
>JALYYX010000160.1 GCA_030946075.1 Bacteroidota bacterium
TCTCTCTTTCCCCAGGGCAATAAAATAAAATCTTTGTTTGATAGCAAGCCGCTGCATTCAATATTATTTTTGAAATTTATTCTATCACCTTTTTTTAATTTTCTCCCGTTCCATCCGCCGGCTTCTGCTTTAATATTTGTGCTGTAACTGTTTAGCCATTTATCTAGTTTAAGATTCTGGAGAATTGATAAATAACATCTGGCTCCTGTTACCATTTTTTCAAATTGTAAAATGCAATTTTTATTTATTGCTATTGGTTGGCCCACAGGAATTTTATTTTTATTTATTGCGGGTGAAAAATTTGCCCCGGTAATACAAATTATTGTTTCTTCTTCAAATAAAATTTGTGCTGCCGGAAAATGCATTTCAATCACAGGGGCATTTATATCTTTTCCTAATAAACAATTGCTTAGCTGCGCAGAAAAAATATCCATTGCACCAGTGGGATTAACCCCCAAATGCTGATAGCCATATCTTCCGTAATCCTGAATAGTGTCAAGGATTCCAGATTTAATAATTTGAATACTCATCTTCACTGATTGAATAAAATTCAACTTCATCTCCTGGCTTAAAGAACGCCGGATCTTCTTTTTCCTTATGGAAAAGTTTTACCGGCGTTTTGCCAATTATCTGCCAGCCTCCGGGAGAATCCAAAGGATAAATTCCTGTTTGTTTATCTGCAATTCCTACGCATCCCTGCTCTACAAGCATCCGTGGCTCTGGTTTTCGAGGCATAGCAATTTTTTCATCAACTTCACCCATGTAAGCAAATCCGGGCAAAAAGCCTATCATATTAACTCTATACTTTTTTGCAGTATGCAAACGGATAATTTCTTCAATTGATAATTTTTTTTGTTGCGCAATCTCATGCAAATCCAATGCATATTTCTTAGAATAACATACCGGTATTTTTATTTTTCTTTCTGTATGCAAAAAAGCCTCGTCAGTATCTTCTTCAATTATTTTTTTTACCTCATTCCTTATATTTTCAAAAACATTTTTATTATTTTCTATTGTTTGCCGGAGAGTAAAAATATCGTAGTGAATAGTTAGTGAACAATAGGCAGGCACAATGTCAATAACTCCCTTTAAAGAAAGTGATTTTAATTTTTGAAATAGATTCAATACTTTTTTGTTGATGCTTTCATCAATAACATTACCCCAACTGATTATAAGAGCAGTATCACCTAGGGGCAGGATGGATTCTAATTTTGTATTCATCCAGTTGAATTATTTCTTATGAGCAGTCAATCTCCGGCTGTTATCTTTTTTATTCTGTAAATATTTTTTTCTAATAATTTCATCCAAAGGTTTATTCTGAACTTTACTTTCCAGCCACGAAATAATATCGAGGTAAACAAAAGCCCTCGTTTCAAAACGATTTTTTTCAAATTGTTTTATTTTTTCTAACAGTTTTTCAAATTCGGGTCTTAATTCTTTTGAAGATAAGTGAAACGATTTGCGTAAAAACTTAAACATTTCCTCTTCCACAAGACTTAAGTTTTCCATCTTGGCCATGAACCTGTAAACTGATTTGATGAGGTATTCCATCAGGTCGTAATTTCCCAATTCGTAATGTGATATCAGGTGTAATAATCTTGAATAACATTGCAGATCATTCCTCAGGTCCACCTTCCAGTTGATTATCTTATTTAAATAATTTATGGTGTTATCATAATCTCCCGATCCAAAATAAAGCGATGCAATTTTGTAATAAAAAACAAGAATGCGATGCCTGTCGAGATAGAGTTGGAATTCTTTTAATTTATTTGTTATGTACGGAACTAAATTTAATCCTTCTTCAAAAGTTCCGTTTAAAAAATGAGCGTTGATCTTTGCAATGTATAAATAAACAAATACCTGTATCCTGTTGTTATCGCTTTTGTTCACAATGTCCGATTCGGTAAATGCCTCAAATTTTTTAAGCTGCTCTTCAAATTTTGAATAATTGCGAATGGTAAAATGTGCGGTTAATAAATTGTGTACTCCCTTAATATAGTTGGCTGTTTCAATTTCTATCATTAAAGGTTCCTGCTCGTAAATGTCCACCCAGTGCTGTGTATAGCGGTAGTACTGTAAAAAATCCTGGCGAATAAATGCATACCAGCAATAGCTTTGATACAGGTAAAGTTTTTCATAAAAACCTGTAGAATTTTTCAGGTCATTTGATAAATAAGTTTTGAAATAATGTTCAATTTCAATCTCATCTTTTTCATTTCTTGCATGGCCATTATTAATATACCAGCTATACAATTGTAATGCAAGGTTTGAAAGTTTTGTTATCCTGAATAAATGCTGATTTACATTATCGGATTCTGTGATCAACTGGCTAGCCCTGTACTTCATACTCCGCGTAATGTGCAGACTTTCTATTTTTTTCTCAAGAAATAACACCTGTACTATAAGACTTATCTGGTTATTTTCCTTTGCTGTTTCTTTTATTTTATCAAGAATTTTAAGGCTTTGCAGATAAAGGCCTTTATTGTATAGAATTCTTGCGTAATCTAATTGTTCGTGGAGCTGTATATCAATATTTTTATTTTCCAAAAGCCGTAAACTTGCTAAAACCTGTTTATATAAATGCGCTTTGGTATTTGAAAGTTGTTGCTTTTTTAACGATGTGGCTTTATTCAATATCAGTTCATCGTCATATTCAGTCATAGAATCCAAAGCATCAAAAAGCTGAATAATCTTCATGTCTTCATTAGAAGAATTTCTTTTTACATATAGCTTAAAATTGCGCTTTTCCTGCTTTTGAAGCGAATGTATTAATTGAAAAAGTGCATCTGTTGAGCGGTTGGGCATCGTAATTTAATTATCCTGAAACTGAGTGTTCATAAAGCATTTTTGATTTTTCTGAAGGTTTAAGTAATGTAAATCTAATTAGATAAAGTTTAGATTTTACTTTGAAGCAAGTCTATATTTAATAAATATACTTTTCTGGGGGTTAATTTTCTATAATTAACCCTCATGAAGCTTTCTGATGGAGAAAAATATATGTATTATAATGAAAACACGATAATTTATTTTAATGGCGAATTTGTAAATGCCGCTAATGCAAAAACAGGATTGTATGACCAGTCTTTGCATTATGGTTATGCAGTATTTGAAGGTATCAGATCTTACAAAACCCAAAATGGAATACAAATTTTTAAAGCGAAGGAACATTACGAAAGATTAAAATTTTCGGCAAAAAGTATTTCTATTCCTTACGAATATTCTACTGCAAAGCTGATTAATATTTCTTATGAACTGCTTACAAAAAATAATTTTGAAAATGCATACTTGCGTCCACTAATATTTTGTCCGCCTAATATGAGTCTCCAAAAAGCAAAAACTTCTTTTATAATGATTGCAGCATGGGAATGGGAGGCATATCTCGGAAATAATTTGTTGAGAGTGATGACATCTTCTTTCCAACGGCCCAACCCAAAAGGGTTTAAGATACATGCAAAAGTTAGCGGCCACTACGTTAATTCAATTCTTGCATGCCAGGAAGCAAAAGATAATGGTTTTGATGAAGCTCTCTTATTAGACGTAAATAACTTTGTTGCAGAAGGTCCCGGTGCAAATGTTTTTTTCGAAAAAGATGGAAAAATATTTACTCCCCCTACAAAAAATATTTTGCCGGGAATAACCAGAGCAACCGTAATTGAAATATGTAAAGAATTAGACATTCCGGTTGAAGAAAAAAGTTTTACTATTGATGAATTAAAAAAAGCAGATGCAGCATTTTATTGTGGCACCGCGGCTGAAGTTATCGGGTGGAAATCTTTAGACGATACGAAATTTACAAAACCCTGGAATAAAACACTAAGCAGCGTTGTGCAAGAGGCATATAAATGTAAAGTGTTGCAAAAAGAATTTAGAAGATCGTTTATTAGAGCATGACCGAATTAAATAAATACAGCAAAACCATTACACAGGATGTTACCCAGCCTGCAGCACAGGCAATGCTGTATGGTATTGGCTTAACAGATGATGATCTTAAAAAAGCACAGGTGGGAATTGTTAGCATGGGATATGAAGGCAACACCTGCAACATGCATTTAAATGAATTGGCAAAAGTTGTAAAACAGGGAGTTTGGGATAGTGAGTTAGTAGGATTAATTTTTAATACAATTGGTGTTAGTGATGGAATAAGCAATGGTACTGACGGCATGCGCTATTCACTTGTGAGCCGCGATATTATTGCTGATTCTATCGAAGCTGTTTGCGGCGCACAATATTATGATGCATTAATAGCAGTTCCCGGATGTGATAAAAATATGCCGGGCTCACTAATAGCAATGGGAAGATTAAATCGTCCCGCCATTATGGTTTACGGTGGCACCATTGCTCCCGGCCATTATAAAGGTGAAGATCTGAATATAGTTTCTGCATTTGAAGCCCTTGGTAAAAAAATTAAAGGCGAAATTTCTGCTGAAGATTTTAAAGAAATCATCAAACATTCATGCCCCGGTGCAGGCGCCTGTGGTGGCATGTATACTGCAAACACAATGTCAAGTGCTATTGAAGCATTAGGAATGAGTTTGCCTTACTCATCTTCTAATCCTGCATTAAGTGAAGCTAAAAAAAATGAATGTTTTGCAGCCGGCAAGGCTATTCGTCTTCTTTTAGAAAAAGACATTAAGCCATGTGATATTATGACAAGAAAAGCATTTGAAAATGCTGTGACAGTGATAATGGCTTTGGGCGGAAGTACCAATGCCGTACTGCATTTGATAGCAATGGCTAAAAGCGTGGATGTTGTATTAACACAGGATGATTTTCAAATTATAAGTGATAAAACGCCGGTATTAGCCGACCTGAAACCAAGTGGAAAATATTTAATGGAAGACCTTCATAATATTGGCGGTGTTCCTGCAGTGATGAAATATTTATTACAAAAAAAATTACTTCATGGCGATTGTTTAACCGTAACTGGCAAAACTATTGCGGAGAATTTAAAAGATGTTCCTGAATTAAATTTCGAAGAACAAAAAATAATTCTGCCTGTTGAAAATGCAGTGAAGTCAACAGGGCATTTGCAGATTTTATATGGCAATCTTGCTGAAGAAGGAAGTGTTGCAAAGATCTCAGGAAAAGAAGGAGAAAAATTTACAGGCCCGGCAAGAACATTTAATGGAGAGCGTGAATTGATTGCAGGAATAAATTCCGGAAAAATAAAGTCTGGAGATGTAGTAGTAATAAGGTATGTAGGCCCAAGGGGTGGTCCCGGTATGCAGGAAATGCTTAAGCCAACATCTGCAATTATCGGCGCAGGACTTGGTAAAAGTGTAGCATTAATAACTGACGGAAGATTTAGTGGTGGTACACATGGTTTTGTTGTTGGGCATATTACACCTGAAGCATTTGATGGGGGTACGATAGCATTTGTAAAAGATGATGATACCATTGAAATTAATGTAGCGACAAAATCTATCTCTTTAAAAATTAGTGAAGAAGAGATATCTAAAAGAAGAAATGAATGGAATCAACCTTCATTAAAAGCAACTAAAGGAGTGTTATTTAAATATGCAAAAAGTGTAGCAACAGCCGCCGAAGGATGTGTAACAGATGAAAGCTGATTAAAATAAATTAAAAAAATTGTATGCCGGTAATACAAAATATTACAGAATTAAAAAAGGAAAAAGAAACTGCTGATTTTCCACTTCAGGGTGTGTCAGGTGTTTCTGAGATCTCAGGTTCCGATGCGTTAATTCTTTCTCTTTTAGCCGAAGGTGTAGAAACAATTTTTGGTTATCCAGGCGGAGCGATAATGCCAATTTATGATGCGTTGTTTAATTATGCCAACCAGGTAAAACATATTCTCGTTCGCCATGAGCAGGGCGCAATACATGCTGCACAAGGATTTGCAAGAGTTACAGGGAAACCCGGAGTTGTATTTGCAACCTCAGGTCCCGGTGCCACAAATCTAATCACTGGGTTAGCTGATGCAATGATAGACAGCACACCGGTTGTTTGTATTACCGGGCAGGTAGCATCTCATTTATTAGGTACTGATGCTTTCCAGGAAATTGATGTGATGAACATTACTGTGCCTGTTACAAAATGGAATATACAGGTTACCAGAGCTGAAGATATGAGCAAGGCAGTTGCAAAAGCATTTTATATTGCAAAGAGCGGAAGACCGGGCCCAGTATTAATTGATATTACCAAGGATGCACAATTTGCAAAAACAAAATTCAGTTATCAGCCTTGTAAGTTTATTCAAACATATAACCCTATACCTAAAGTAGATATTACAAAAATTGAAGAAGCTGCTTTGCTTATCAATGCTGCAAAAAAACCGTACATTCTTGCAGGGCAGGGAGTACTTCTTGCTGATGCTACAAAAGAATTGATAGCATTCGCCGAAAAAGGAAATATTCCTGTTGCCTCTACATTGCTGGGCCTGTCTGGGTTTCCGCATTATCATCCATTGCATGTGGGCTATCTTGGAATGCATGGTAATTACGGGCCAAATAAAAATACCAATGAATGTGATCTTTTAATTGCTGTAGGAATGCGTTTTGATGATCGGGTTACCGGTGATGTGAATAAATATGCAAAGCAGGCAAAAATCATTCATATAGAAATTGATAAGGCTGAAATAAATAAAATTATTAAAGCCGATGTTGCTATTCATGCCAATGCAAAAGAAGCATTACCATTACTTACCAGCAAAATTAAACCTGCCGATCATACCGACTGGTTGCAAACATTTAAAGATTTTACTGATGAGGAATATGAAAAAATTATCAGCAAAAATTGTTTGAATAAACAAGGCGAAATTAAAATGGCTGAAGTAATTTTTTTGCTGGATGAATTAACAAAAGGAGATGCAGTAATTGTAACGGATGTTGGCCAGCACCAAATGGTTACTTCACGATATTTTCATTATAAACATCCCCGTACAAATATTACTTCAGGCGGGTTAGGAACAATGGGCTTTGCTCTGCCGGCTGCAATGGGTGCCAAGCTGGGAGCGCCACACAAGCAAGTGATCGCAATAATTGGTGATGGTGGTTTTCAAATGACCTTGCAGGAGCTGGGAACTATTTCTCAATACAATATTCCTGTAAAAATAATTGTGCTCAACAATGAATTTTTGGGTATGGTGCGGCAATGGCAGCAAATGTTTTTTGAAGGCCGTTATTCATTTACTGAAATGAGCAACCCGGATTTTGTAAAACTGAGTGAAGCATACGCCGTAAAGGCAAAAAAAATAATTGACAGAGATGAGTTACCGCGAACATTAAAAGAATTGTTACAACATAAAGGCCCTTATTTCTTAGAAGTAAAAGTGGAAAAAGAAGAAAACGTTTTTCCAATGATACCAACAGGCGCTGCCGTAAGTGATATGGTTTTAGAATATAAAAAATAAATAATGTTGCAGGATTTTACACTTGATATTTTTTCAGATAATGGTTTTAATATTTTAAACCGGATGATAAATATCTGTAACAGAAGACGAGTGCGGATAAAAAGCCTTAATGCTTTTGAGTTTGAAGATGATCCCCGCAAAGGCGCTGCCTGCTTTGTTCTTCATACAACTTTTGAAATGGCATACAAAGTACAACAGCAAATAGATAAACTGATAGAGGTAGAAAAAACAAATTTGCAGGAAGCGGTACAACCTTTTTACAAAGTTGAAAACACAGGCGAAAATACACAGGTATTAACCGGAAATTTATAATAATATCAATCATTTAAATAAAAAATTATGGCAACATTAAATTTTGCGGGAACAGAAGAAAACGTTGTAACACGTGAAGAGTTTCCGTTAGCAAAGGCGCAGGAGGTTTTGAAAGATGAAG
Organism: Bacteroidota bacterium; assembly: GCA_030946075.1. Taxonomy (GTDB): domain Bacteria; phylum Bacteroidota; class Bacteroidia; order Chitinophagales; family Chitinophagaceae; genus Ginsengibacter. Next base: position 7,803 of record JALYYX010000160.1, read on the forward strand.
TAGTAGCGGTTATTGGCTATGGTGTGCAGGGGCCGGGACAAGCTTTGAACCAAAAAGAAAATGGCATAAATGTAATAGTGGGACAAAGAAAAAATTCTAAAAGCTGGGAGAAGGCATTGCGTGATGGGTTTGAAGAAGGCAAAACATTATTTGAGATTGAAGAGGCATTACAGCGGGGAACAATTATTTGCTACCTGTTAAGTGACGCTGCACAAATAGCTTTATGGCCAACAGTAAAAAAACATTTAACTCCCGGCAAAGCATTATATTTTTCTCATGGTTTTGGCATTACTTATAATGATCAGACAAGGATTGTTCCACCAAAAGATGTTGATGTATTTTTAGTTGCACCAAAAGGCTCAGGTACTTCTTTACGCAGAATGTTTTTGCAGGGTCGTGGCCTCAACAGCAGCTATGCAATTTTTCAGGATGCAACCGGCAGAGCGTTTGAAAGAGTTGTTGCATTAGGCATTGCAATTGGCTCCGGTTATTTATTTGAAACAGATTTTAAGAAAGAAGTATATTCAGATCTTACAGGAGAAAGAGGAACATTAATGGGAGCGATTCAGGGAATTTTTGCTGCACAGTTTGAAGTGCTGAGAAAAAAAGGCCACTCACCTTCAGAAGCATTTAATGAAACTGTTGAAGAACTTACACAATCTTTAATGCCGCTTGTTGCAGAGAACGGAATGGATTGGATGTATGCAAATTGCTCTACAACTGCACAACGGGGTGCATTGGATTGGTGGAAAAAATTTCGTGATGCAACCTTACCCCTTTTTAATGAATTGTATGATAGTGTTGCTGCAGGTAAAGAAGCTGGCCGATCAATAGAAAGCAATAGCAAAGCAGATTATAGAGAAAAGCTGGAGGTAGAATTGAAAGAATTGCGTGACAGTGAATTATGGCAGGCAGGCAAAACAGTAAGAAGCCTAAGACCGGAAAACCAGAAGCCTGCAAATGATCCATCGCAGTTAAATGAAAAAAAATCTACCAAGGCAGTAAATCAATCTTTATAAATTGTAAATGAACTCAACGTCACATACAATACCCACACTTGATTTTAATGCGGCAGCAAAACGATTGAAAAATATTGTAATCAGAACACCGCTTATGTTCAATCATAATTTGTCAAAAAAATACGAGGCAAATATTTATTTAAAAAGAGAAGATCTGCAGGTAGTTCGTTCCTATAAACTTCGTGGCGCTTACAATATGATGAGTACTTTGCCAGCAGAGCAATTGCAGCGTGGAGTGGTATGTGCAAGTGCAGGTAATCATGCTCAAGGTTTTGCTTACTCTTGCAAAAAATTAAATTGCAACGGTGTTATTTTCATGCCCATTATTACACCAAAGCAAAAAGTTTCTCAAACAAAAATGTTTGGAGAAGAATTTATTGAAATTAAATTAACAGGAGATACTTATGAGGAATGTGCCGATGCTGCTCATAAATATGCTTATGAAAATAAAATGACTTTAATCCCACCCTTTGATGATTTTAAAATAATTGAAGGCCAGGGAACTGTTGCGCTTGAAATTTTAGAGGATGAACCGAAAGTTGATTATTTGTTTGTACCCGTTGGTGGCGGTGGTTTGGCAGCCGGTATAGGCAGCTATTTTAAAACTTTCTCTCCCCAAACAAAAATTATTGGTGTAGAACCCGAAGGTGCTCCGTCAATGTTTTATGCGTTAAAAGCACGGCATCCTATTACTTTAGAAAACATTGAACACTTTATTGACGGAGCTTCGGTTAACCGTGTTGGCGATATTACTTTTTCTGTTTGTAAAGATGTATTGAACGATATGCTTTTAATTCCCGAAGGAAAAGTTTGTACTACAATTTTGAAATTATATAATGAAGATGCAATTGTTGCAGAACCCGCGGGTGCCTTGTCAATAGCAGCTTTAGACAATTATGAAAATAAAATAAAAGGTAAAAATATTGTTTGCATTGTTAGCGGAGGCAACAACGATATTGACAGAATGCAGGAAATAAAAGAGCGTTCATTACAATATGAAGGGTTGAAGCATTATTTCCTTATCCGGTTTTCACAGCACCCGGGTGCTTTAAAAAAATTTATAAATATACTTGGGCCTAATGATGATATTACCCGGTTTGAATATATTCAAAAGCATAATAAAGAATCGGGGCCTGCACTCGTTGGTATTGAATTACGTTCCAAAGAAGATTATGATATACTGTTACAGAATTTTGCTAAATATCACATTAGCTTTACCGAACTGAATAAAGATGATGATCTCTTTGGCTATGTTGTATAATTATTTCTTTCTCACAGAATATAATTTTATTGTTTATGCATAGGGTGTCCATACAAGGCTACCAGGGCAGCTTTCATCAAATTGCTGCAATAAATTTTTTGGGGAATGATGTGAAAGTTATTCCCTGTGCTACTTTTAGGGAAGTTGTAAAAGTTGCATCAAATACTAAATTAAGCGATGGAGGTTTTATGGCAATTGAAAATTCAATTGCAGGAAGTATTCTCCCTAATTATGCTTTGCTGCAGAAAAGTAATTTAAAAATTTCCGGTGAAATTTATTTGCATATAAACCAGAATTTAATGGTAAATAAAGGTGTGCAATTAAAAGATATCAAAGAAGTTCACTCTCACCCTATGGCATTGCAGCAATGTTTAAACTATCTTGAAAAAAATCCGGAATGGAAACTTATTGAAACTGAAGATACAGCACTCAGTGCAAAATATATTCATCAGCACAGGCATAAACATGCTGCAGCAATTGCAAGCGCTTTAGCAGCTGAGTTGTATGACCTTGATATTATTGCGCCCAAAATTCAAACCCATAAAAATAATTATACAAGATTTTTATTTTTGCAAAAACAAAGTTCAATTAAGTATAAAGGAGAGATGAATAAAGCATCCATCAGCTTTTATACTGATCACTCCAAAGGCATACTGGCAAAGGTTCTTACAAAAATTGCTGCAAGTAATATTAATTTAAGTAAACTGCAGAGCATGCCCATTCCGCATACAGAATGGCAATATAGTTTTCATGCAGATATAGAATTTGAGAACATATACCAGTTTGAAAAAGCCATTGAAAATATCCGTTCAAATGTTTACGATCTTAAAATTTTTGGAATCTATAAAAAAGGGAAAACTTTTTTCTAATCAAACCATTAGGCAAGTTTAAACAATTCCACAGGTTGGCTCCAACCCTTTAAATTTGATGCCCCCATTGGTTCTGCATGCAAATCTTTTATACCTGAATATTCCAGCGCTTCTTTTGAAATTAATATTTGGGAATTGTATACTTTATTTTCTGATTCAATTCTTGCAGCAAGTATAACAACGCCACCGGTTATGGAATATTCACTCTTTACAATTGTTCCAATATTTCCGGTAACTGCCTTTCCGCAATGGATGCCAATTCCTATTTTAAATTGATGCATATTGCCTTTTTTAATTTCGCTATCAAGTTTTTCTTTAATTTCCATTGCTGCTTTAATTGCATTGGCAGGTGGATTATCTATATTAAGCGGAGCACCAAAAGTCACCATACATCCATCTCCCAAAAACTGGTTTACGATTCCTTCATATTTATGTACAACTTCTGTTACAATTCCAAAATATGCATTTTGAAACTTCACAATATCAACAGGTTCCTGTGTTTCTGCATACACTGTAAAATTTCTTATATCAATAAACATAATGCTTACAAACCTAAGCTCACTGGGCATTTTACCATCGTTATCCAAAAGCTCTATTGCAACTTCCTTTGATATTTGCCTGCTGAATAAATTGAATAATTTGTTTTCATCTTCCACAAGTTCTATTGATCGCATTATTCCTTTTTTTAACTGGTTAGCCATAAAAGCAGCTGCAACACCTGATAATAAAAGCAAAGTTCCTGTAGCGTAAACAAAGTATTTATTATATAACAATTCTTCCATTGCTGAATTGTTATTAATATTTTGTTTATCTATTAAGTGTAATACTGTATAAGCTATTGCAGCAATGGTTCCGGTAGTAATAGAAATTATTTTGTCAAGATAAAAAGATGATAAAAAAACAAGAAGATAATACAGGCTTAATAAAATTACATCTGATAATAAAGATGATTTTTTAAAATAAACAGAATACAAATAAAGCATTATAGTTATTAAAACTACTTCCACCAATGCGGTTATGTATTTAAAATGCCGATGTATTCCCTGGTCATATTTCTTTATGCGATAATTTAAAACCCTGTTTACTACAAACTCATAAATAAATAAAATAAAAAGAAAAAAGAGAAGAATAACAGGCAATGGAAATTTATCAGTGGAATTACTTTGATTGCTAATGATAAGATTTATGCAGAGGATATAAATGAAAGTAAATAAAGAGTATGCTGCAAGAATTGCTGCTCTCAGCTTTTCGCTTTGCAGTGTTTCCCATTCAAATTGTTTGGAGAAAGCAGCAGTAATCTTCATGCAATAACATTATACTCAAATATAGAAATATTAAGAGAATATATTAAGTAGGTCTTTGTACAATCGGATCTACCTTTGTGCGGTTGTATAATTCTATTTTATTCAATAGCCAAAGTGAAAACAGCAGCCACATCAATCCTACACAAAAGCCCGCCAACACATCACTTGCGTAGTGCACTCTTAAATAAACTCTGCTAATTCCAATAACAATTATCAGCAGCACCAGCAAAATTGTATATGTAAATTTTAGCAAAGTATTTTTAATATTTCTCCACACTAAAAAAATAAGTAGTCCATAAAAAGTAATAGCCATAGTTGCATGCCCGCTGGGGAAGCTATAACCTTGTGCAGCAGATAATAGAGGCGATAAAGGTCTGTCCCGTTGAAAAATAAATTTTAAAAAAAACATCAGTAGTAAACCACTAAGTGCAACAACAGGCACTGTAATGGAATACCATCTGTGCTTTTTTACAAACAGAAAAAAAGCCCCCAATAAAAGATTTGCCGGAATAAGAAATGTATGTGTACCTAAAAAAGTAAAGAACTGCATTATATCAGTATTAATATTATTTACATGACCGGCAAGAAATTTAAAAGCACGCAGGTCAAACGTTTCCTTTCTTTCTTTAAAGATCATTTTAGCGATACCGATAAATGCAAATAAGGCACCTGCAAACACAGTAAACAATACCAATACTTCTAAAGATAAAAGGGTAACAGCAGCTATTATTTTTTTTGCACCATGTTTTACATACCTGATCATAATTAAAAATAAAGAAAGTTAAATGGCTTTATGCTGGCAATTTTCACAAAAGAAACTGTATCGTTTTCCCTTTCCTGTATGCCTTGCCACCACAGGTGTTTCGCAACGCGGGCACTTTCTTTTTTTATAAATAAGCCAATGTTTCCGGAGTTGATAAATTTTCTTCCATTCATAAAAATCAAAACTGTAATTCCTTGCCTCTTCCACGAGATTTTTTAGTGGTTTGGATTGTAAAGCGCCAACCAAACTTTCAGGATGAACTTTGATCCTGAACAAAACTTCATTCTTAATGATATTACCAACACCGGCAAAAATATTCTGGTCAAGTAACGCATCACAAACCATTGTGCCTTTCATTTTTTTTAGAGATGCCAATGCTTTTTTGGGATTCCACTTGTCTTGCATTACATCAACTTCCCAATCATACACATCATCAGCATCACCTTCAACAATTTTTACTGAGCAGGTATAAAAATTTATTTCTCCATTTTTAAAAACCAGGCTAAGCCTTGGTGTGCGCTCTTCTTTTGTTTCATTTACACGATAGCTGCCAAACATTAAAAAATGAATTCTTACAAAGAAGTCATCAAAGCAAATAAGAAAATGTTTCCCCCAGCTTTTAAAATCTGTTACAGTTTTATTTTTAAATCTTTCCTTTTCAATTTTGGTATTTCCGCTAACTTCTATAATTTTTTTTCCTTTTAAATCTTTTATTTCTTCTTTTAATATAATGAGAGATGGTCCTTCCATTTAACTCTTTTGCAATATTTAGCAATCTTCATTCCATCTATATTTGTAATAAAAAATTTATTAGCCCTACCGCATCCATATTATTAAATCCTATTGAATATTTAAAAGGTGTAGGTCCGCAACGTGGAGATCTCTTGAAAAAAGAACTTAAGATTTTTACATTTAAAGACCTTTTGGAATTTTATCCTTACAGGCATATTGATAAAACGCAGGTAACAAAAATTATAAACATTACAGATGCAACAGATTATGTTCAGGTAAAAGGAAAGCTAACGCAGGTAGATAATTTGGGCGAAAAAAGAGGAAGGCGTTTGGTTGCTAATTTACAGGATGACACAGGAGAACTTGAATTAGTTTGGTTCCAGGGAATAAACTGGATACAAAAAACACTGAGCATTGGCTCACAATATCTTGTTTTTGGAAGAGCAGGGTTTTTTATGAATCATCCGCAGATCACACATCCTGAAATGGAATTAGTAACTACAGAAAAGGCTGATGGTAAAAATTTCCTGGAACCCATTTACCCCAGTACTGAAAAACTAAAAGCAAGAAGTTTAAGCGGAAGACAGATTGGCAAACTCACTTATAATCTTTTTCAAATTTTAAATGAAAAAGAAATGCCGGAAAATTTGCCCGCATTTATAATTAAGCAATACAATTTTATTTCAAGGTATAAAGCAATTAAGCAAATTCATTTCCCTGCAAATGCTGATGAATACAGGGATGCAGTAAAAAGATTAAAGTTTGAAGAATTGTTTTTATCGCAGTTAAGATTAGGAATGTTGCGGTCGGAAAGACATCGGTTTTCAAAAGGGTTGGTGTTTAATAAAGTAGGCGAAATGTTCAATACTTTTTACAATAATTATTTGCCATTTCAATTAACAGGCGCACAGAAGAGAGTATTGAAAGAAATAAGGAAAGATGCCGGCAGCGGCAAACAAATGAACCGCTTATTGCAGGGAGATGTTGGCAGTGGCAAAACTATGGTAGCCCTTTTAAGTATGCTTATAGCTGCTGATAATGGCTTTCAAAGTTGCTTAATGGCGCCAACAGAAATTTTGGCGCAACAACATTATTCAGGCATTACAGAATTGCTAAAAGACATGCCTGTTTATGTAAGAATCCTAACAGGTTCGTCTTCATTAAAAGAGAGAAAAGAAATATTGCAAAAATGCGAAGAAGGTGAAATGCATATTTTAATTGGTACCCACGCTATAATTGAAGATAGCGTTCAATTTAAAAATTTGGGATTAGCAATAGTAGATGAACAGCACAGGTTTGGTGTGGAACAACGATCAAAACTTTGGAAAAAAAATGAAACACATCCGCACATTCTGGTAATGACAGCAACTCCAATTCCAAGAACGCTTGCACTCACAGCTTATGGCGATCTTGATTACAGTATAATGGATGAAATGCCGCCGGGCAGGCATCCAATCACTACAGTTCATCGTTATGAATATAAGAGGCCCCAGGTAATGGATTTTATAAAAGAAGAAATAAAAAAAGGAAGGCAGGCATATATTATTTACCCTTTAATTGAAGAATCTGCCAAAATGGATTTTGAAAATTTAATGAAAGGTTATGAAGAAGTGAAAGCATTTTTTCCTGAACCGCAATACTGGATAAGCATGGTGCATGGCAGGCAAAAAGCTGCACAAAAAAATGATAACATGCAACGCTTTGTAAAAGGAGATACGCAGATAATGGTTTCAACAACGGTGATAGAAGTAGGCGTTAATGTTCCCAATGCTTCGGTGATGGTAATTGAAAGTGCTGAAAAATTTGGCTTGCCGCAATTACACCAACTAAGAGGAAGAGTAGGGCGTGGAAGTGAAAAAAGCTTTTGCATATTATTAACCGGCACTAAGATAAGTAATGAGGCAAAACAACGTTTAAAGATTATGTGTGATACAAATGACGGATTTAAAATTGCTGAAAAAGATCTGGAAATTCGGGGGCCCGGCGATATTGAAGGAACAAAGCAAAGCGGTGTACTGGATTTTAAATTAGCCAATATTATTAATGATAAACAGTTGCTGGAAGAGGCAAGAAACATTGCAGAAATTTTAGTAGAGGATGACCCCCATTTGAATAAAATGGAAAACAGCTCTTTGAAAAATTTTATTCAAATGCAGAAGGGAAAAACAATATGGAGTAAAATTTCCTAATTTTTTAGATTTTAGTAACCCAACTTTTTACCCGGCATTATGCATCACATTTTAAAAAACTGGATTTAAATTATAGGTATGTTAATTAGGTATTAAAACATATATCGCAGGCATCAAATTAAAAACTTAAGTAATCATAGTTTCGTAAATTTATATTCTGATCCGTTTTCTATCAGCTCGGCATATCTTACTTACTTTTTGATTGTAAAATTTGTACATTGTAAAAAATAATTTCTTGAAATTTTGTAATTGTTTTTCTTATATCCCTCTCTTATTGTCAGCATTTTTTGTTGGGAAAAATGTATACTCCCAAACTGAATTTATTGAAAACAAAGGCCAATGGAATAAAGAAGTAAGGTTTATGAGCAATGCTGGTAATGGTGCATTCTTTTTAAATAATAAAGGTTTTACTGTAGTACAGCATAATCCACGGGATATTGAAAAAATAGTTGATAAAATTCATGGCAGTGTCCGCGATAAGCAAACTACTGAAACACAAACCTTACATTCTCATGCTTATAAAGTTGAATTTTTAAACGCCAATAGCAATGCTGAAATCCTTCCTGATAAGGCATTGCCATCTGTTAATAATTATTTTATTGGTAATGATAAAAGCAAATGGGCAACTGATTGCAAAACATTTAAGGGGGTTACTTATAAAAATATTTATCCGAATATTGATATAAGATTTTATTCTGATGCCGGCGCTAATTTAAAATATGATTTCATAATTCATCCCGGGGGAAACATTGATAAAATTGCCCTGAAATATAGAGGTACTGATAATTTGAGTATAAAAAATAAAGAGCTTATTGTAAGTACATCTATTGGACAGAACAAAGAATTATATCCTTACACATACCAGGTAATAAATAATGAGCGGAATGAGCTTAAAGCGAAATACATTGTTGAAGGAGATGTGGTAAAATTTAAAGTAAAAGATTATTCTCCTAACAGTACAATTATAATAGACCCTACTTTAGTTTTTTTTACATATACAGGAAGTACAGCAGATAACTGGGGGTTTACTGCAACTTATGGCCCTGATGGAAGTTTTTTTTCAGGGGGTATTGCATTTGGTAATGGATATCCTACTTCGCCGGGAGCCTATCAAACAACTTTTAAAGGCGGCCAAAGTCAGCCATATGATATTGCCATAATGAAACTAACACCTGATGGTAAAAATCGTGTGTATGCCACATATATTGGCGGAAGTGGTAATGAACAACCCCACAGTCTTATTGTAGACCCACAGGGAAATTTAATTCTTGCAGGACGTACAAACTCTCTTGATTACCCAATTACATCTCCCGTTTTTGGCAGCGGTGGAGGATGGGATATTATTGTAACAAAATTAAATGCTTCAGGTAGTGCATTAATTGGCTCAATGAGGATAGGAGGCAGTGGTGATGACGGAGTAAATATAAAAGATAAAAATGTTCAGGGCACTAAATCTTTAAATAGAAATTATGGCGATGATGCCAGAAGTGAAGTGATAATTGATGGAGCTAATAATATTTATGTAGCCTCATGTACTCAATCAACTATTAATACTATATTCCCTACAACTTCCGGCGTATTTCAACCCACACCCGGGCTTGCTCAAGATGGTGTAGTTTTAAAATTGAATGCAAATTGTAATACTGTTTTATTTAGCAGTTTTATTGGTGGCAAAGGCGATGATGCTGCCTACGTACTAGCCTTGGGAAAAAATAATGATATATATATTGCAGGCGGAACAGGAAGCACTGATCTGCCGGAGATATCTTCTTCAGGAGTAATAAGTACAACTAATTCGGGTGGGGTATGTGATGGTTTTGTAATTGAAATTTCTAATAATGGATCTACTGCTATCAAAGGAACATACCTTGGCACTTCATCTCCAGACCAGGTATATGGAATACAAACTGATAAATCAGGAAATGTATATGTGATGGGCACAACCGAGGGATCGTGGCCTGTAATAAACGCAAATATTTTTGGAGCTGCTAATTCAAAACAATTTATTTCTAAATTACAACCGGATTTAAGCGCCTATATTTATTCAACCACTTTTGGTTCAGGATCGGCTTTGCCTAACATCTCTCCCACAGCATTTCTTGTAGACAGATGTGAAAATGTTTACGTATCAGGGTGGGGTGGTAAATCAAATTTGCTGGAGCAATATGGCACAGGCACCACAAAGGGAATGCCTGTAACGCTCAATCAAAATCCTATTAAAACACAAACAGATGCCTCTGGCAGTGATTTTTATTTTTTCGTTTTACAAAAAAATGCTGTTGCCCAATTATTTGGTGGTTTTTTTGGCCAGGAAGATCCGCCGGAAGGTGGTAACCCACCAACATTTGGAGATCATGTAGATGGCGGCACAAGCCGCTTTGACCAGAGTGGTGTAATTTACCAGGCAATATGTGCCAACTGCGGAAAAACAGTGGATTTTCAGGGAACGCCGGGAACATGGTCACCAACCAATCAGGCACTTCCCGGGCAGGGCCAATGTAATTTAGGAATGCTTAAAATTAAAATGAATTTTGCAGGTGTTGAAGCCGGCCCACAGGCCTCAATTAATGGCGTAGTTAATGATACTTCAGGGTGTGTTCCTCTTACAGTTAATTTTACAGATACACTTCAAAAAGGGAAAAGTTATGTATGGGATTTTGGTGATGGTACTCCAAAGGTAACTACGGTTTCTTCTAATGTTTCACATACATATAATGCTACTGGATATTATCTTGTTACATTAATTGCAATTGACAACACTACTTGTAATGTTGCAGATACCGGTTATATCCATATCAAAGCAGGAAATAATAAAGCTACATTAGATTTTGTGGCTAATAAATTGCCTCCATGTACCAACCTTAGTTATAGTTTTTCTAACCTTTCATTTGCCACATTTTCCTCTTTTAAAAATAATAGTTTTACATGGGATTTTGGGGATGGTTCTCCACGTATAACTGCCGGCATAGCGGCTGTTACCCACACTTATGCAGGGGCAGGAACCTATCTGGTAAAACTAATTTTACAGGATACTTCTTTTTGTAATTCACCTGACAGTATAACGAAAACATTACGATTATCTCCCATAGTTAAGGCACAATTCAACACGCCTGCAAAAGGCTGCGTACCTTATAATGCAGTTTTTGAAAATACATCATTAGGAGGCTTAAATTTTACTTGGGATTTTGGCGATGGATCAACATCTACTGCAGATAATCCTACGCATTTATATTCTTCAGTAGGGATTTATAATGTAAAACTTTATGCCTTTGATTCTACCTCATGCAATAAAATAGACTCAGCATTTTTTACAATTACTGTGGTAGATATCCCTGTGGCATCATTTACTTTTGGCCCTAACCCTCCGCAGGAAAACACATTTACACAATTCACCAATCTGGCTATAGGCGCAAACCGTTATTTATGGAAGTTTGGAGATGGAGATAGTTCTACCGAGGTTAATCCAAGACATTTGTTTAATGCAACAGGTACTTTTAATGTTTGCCTTACTGCAATAAATGATGCTGGTTGCAGTGATGATACATGTATGCAGGTAAGTGCACTTATTAATCCACTGCTTGATGTGCCTAATGCCTTTACACCCGGTAAGTTTGGAGCAAATGGAGTAGTTGGCGTTAAAGGTTTTGGAATAAAAGATATGCATTGGATTATTTATAACAGATGGGGACAAAAAGTTTTTGAATCAACCAACCCTTCAGATGGTTGGGATGGAACATACAAGGGTAAATTGCAGCCGATGGATGTTTATACTTATACGTTAGATGTTGTGTTTTCTGATGGAAACAAAAAAAGAAAAACAGGTGATATAACTTTAATAAGATAATGGATAATTGAATAATTGAGAATGGAGAATTAAAAATGAAAAAATTTAAACACATAATATTTCTTGGGGCTTACAGCTTATTGCTTACAACATTTCTACATGCACAGGATCTTCATTTTTCTCAATTTTTTAATAATCCTTTAATCACTAATCCTGCAAATACCGGTTTTATTCCAGATGCAGATTACAGGTTAGGCGCTTCTTACAGGGATCAATATTCTTCTATAATGGCAGTGCCTTATAAAACCATGAGTATTTTTGGTGATGCGCAGGTTTTTAGAGACAGACTTGAGAATGGATGGCTTGGATTAGGTGGAGTAATTTTACATGATGTTGCAGGAAGTGGCAGTTTAACCTCAACAAAAATTTATGGCTCAATTGCATACCATCAAATGCTGGGCAACAGCAGCTTGCTTACTGCCGGGTTTAATTTAGGCTGGGCAAATAAAAGAATTGATCAAACAAAATTGAAATTCCCTGATCAGTTTGATGGGAAATTTTTTGACAGTCAAATCCCAACTTCTGTAATATTAACTAATAATAATATTAGCTATTTCGATATTCAGGCGGGAATGAATTACGCCTATTTTCCAACTGAAAATGTTTACTTAAATGCGGGATATTCAGTGCATCACATTAACAGGGCAAAAGAAAGTTTTATTGATGTGGGTGTTGATACCACCAAAATTGCCATGAGGCATATTGGTTTTTTAAATGCGCTGCTAAAAGTGAATGACAATGTGATTATTAATCCAAACTTATATTTTACAACACAGGCAAAGGCAAGAGAACTTGTAGTAGGAATGAATGCAGCGTATAATCTTTCAGGCGCTGGCGAAAAGCAATTGATTGGTGGTTTATATTACCGCTTAGGCGATGCAGTTGTGCCTATGGTTGGTTTTGAATTAAACAATGTGCGGTTTACTTTTAGTTATGATGTTACTACATCATCGTTGCATAATTTTAATGCCTATCGCGGCGCTACAGAATTTAATGTTATAAAAAAAGGTTTTTATGGCCAACCAGGCAACAGGCAAACCATGTGTCCCACATTTTAATTTTCTTTACTTCTTTTAATTTGAAAATCTTCACCCTTAAAATATTTCCTGTATTTTTCTGTTACTTCGTTTGATTGTTTTTTACCGTTTATTAAAAGTTCTTTGTTTTTATATTCAATATTGTAACCTTCCTTTTTATTTATCAATCCATCTTTTTCCATTTCGGTAGTCATTTCTTTTACATCTTTTTTTTTATGTTTCCCCATGAATTATTTTGCAACATCAATCTTCACTTTTTTGTTTTTAATCTTTTCGTTTTTTATCAACTGTAAAACGGTACTCACTTTTAATTTTCTTATCGCAACAAACGAAAAAAAATCTTTTACATCTATCAATCCAATATCATCTTTTTTTAATTGCCCTTTGTTTGATAAAAATCCTACTATATCAATTTTATTTACCTTATCTTTTTTACCTGCGGCAATGAAAAGCGTTGTCCACTTTGGTTTTTCGGGTAATGATAAACGTTCCGGCAGTTCAATTTGCTCAACATCTTCATTAATATAAACAGGCAGTTTTTCTTCTGCAGATAAAATTAAAATGCATGTGCCACCTGCATCCATTCTTGCTGTTCTCCCGTTGCGGTGAATAAAAATTTCTTCCGTTGCGGGCAAATGATAGTGAATAATATATTTTATGTTTGGAATATCCAATCCACGGGATGCAAGGTCAGTAGTTACTAAAACATTTACAGTTCCATTTCTAAACTTGCACAAAGCGCTGTCACGTTCCTGCTGTTCCATTGCTCCATGATAAAATTCATTTACAATTCCTTTTTGTGTAAGGATTTCACTTGTTCGCTCCACCGACTCACGGTGATTACAAAAAACGATCAACGATTTATTTCCGATGGAACAAATAAGTTTAAAAAGCGTTTCGGACTTATCTTTCTCGGGAGATAAAATTGTTTTTATAATTAATGCATTTTGCTTATCATCTACTGATAAGTAATTCAGCCTTGTAGGCGAAGTCAATCCAATAAAATCAGGAACATCCACAGCCTCTGTGGCCGAGGTTAATATTTTTTTCTTTATAGATTTTAATGAGCTAATGATAAATTGTATCTCTTCCCAAAAACCTGATTCCAGTGATTTATCAAACTCATCAAGCACCAGTGTTTCAATAGAATCAATTGTAATATTTCCTCTTCTTATGTGATCAGCTATTCGGCCGGGAGTGCCTACCAGTAAGGCCGGCGGCTGAATCAAATTATTTTCTTCCGTTTCTCTTAAATGCCCGCCATAGCAACATGTAATTTTAAATTCAGTTCCTAAAGATTTAAAAACCTGTTCTATCTGCAATGCCAGTTCCCGTGATGGAACAATGATAATGGCCTGTGTTTTTTTACTTTCTGCATCAAGTTTTTGTATTACCGGAATTAAAAAAGCCAATGTTTTTCCGGAGCCTGTTGAGGAGAGAAGAATTATATTATCATTTTTTTCGATTCCCTCAATTGCCTCTTGCTGCATTTTATTGAGGACATCTATTTTTAGATTGGAAAGTAATTTTTCTGTTGAATATTTTTTATCAGACATCAATACAAAAGTAGGCAACTTAAATTTTTTGAAAACTTGAATTTTATTTGCTGCTATCACTTAGAATTATTCCAATTCTTAAATATATCTTTTTGCTTTTGTGAAATATTTTTAAGAGAAGTAATATTCGCTGCCGGAATATTATAATCAGTAACCATGACATTTATTTTTTTAATAATTCCGTTTTGTTCAACTTCCAGCTTTACAACATCGCTGACTTTAGAATTACGAATTGCATGAAAAAAATCTTCTCTTGTACGTATTGCAGTAGAATTGATTTTTAAAATTTTATTACCGGTATCCAAACCTGCCTGTCCCCAGCAGTTTTCAGGGTTAGTAAGTCCAATTCTTACCACCGTTTCACCACGTTTTATCCATGGAAAAATATTCAGATCCGGTAACGGATTACCGTTATCATCCAGCGCCTTCTTCCATGTAACATTTACTCTATGCCCTATCAGTTTCAGATATTTATTAAAATCAATCTCGTTGGCATGATAAACATAATTTGAAAAAAACGAATGAACATCGCAATTACAGATATTTTTTACTGTTTGTTCAATGTCCTTTCCGTAAAAACCTTTGGTTCCTGAAAATTGTTGAAACATTTTACGCATCACACCATCAATTGACTGTTTATTATTGGTTGCGTCTCTTACAATAAGATCGAGCATTGCACCAATAACTTCTCCCTGTAAGTGAACGCTTGTATAATAATCTCCCAAACCGCCGGGCTGTTCATTTGTTTCCAGGCTTGATTTTTCAGGGGATATTTTTGCATTGCCCGGGTTAGAAAAATAATTTTCAATTAATTTTTCAAGATGAATTATTCTTGTTGAATCATACACAGTAATCTTTGCTCTTCTTAATAAGAGATCAGCATAAAACATTGACAGGCCTTCACTCCACCAAAGGCCGGCTGCTTTTTCCTGAGGCCCATAATTTACATCGGAATATTCTTCAGGATGGAGTGCCATTAAATTCCATGCATGAAAATATTCATGAGCAATTTCCTGATATGTGTCAATGGTATCTCTGTAAAATGTGTTACTTGGTACTCCTATAGTTACTGAGTTACTATGCTCTAAAGCAGCATACGCACCATCCTGCAAAAGAAAAGTGTAATGTTTATAAGGGAATGTTTTAAATAAACTTTTTGCCTCATGAACAATTTTTTTAATTCTGTTTAGAAGAATTGATTTATCAAATTCAGTTGCATTTGGCAAAGACCAATAGACAATTTTATGAGGGATATTATTTACATCAAAATTCCAGGTTTTAAATTTTCCAATTAGCACAGGGCAGTCCAATAAAGTTTTTACATCTGCAACAAAAAATTTATTTTGATTATTAGTTGGCTCAAGCCCTGTGGCAATTTGCCAATTTTTCGGAAGGCGAAACGTAACAGTGGCAGGCATTTTAGAG
>JALYYX010000204.1 GCA_030946075.1 Bacteroidota bacterium
AAGTGCTATACTTTCTCCTAATAGTTCCAACCTTGTAGCGCAAGGTGCTGGAAATCTTGTTGCACAAGGGGCTGGTAACCTTGTAGCGCAAGGTGCTGGAAATTTTATTGCTGTTGGTGCCAGGTAAGTTGATTTCCAGGATTGAGGAACATTAATAGCAGGCCTGCGCCGGAAATATGGCTATACCAAGTGGGGCAAATTTTAAATAACAAATAAAGTGAGAACAAGTAACTTATAATATTGAAAACATGAAACTATTAAAACTTCGCTTTCACTTTTTATTACTTTTTTTCACTTTTTCAATAGCTTATTCAGAAGCTCAAAAAACATTTAATGTAGGAGATAGGGTATTAGTATCTCCCTCAGGGCTTAAAGATGAAAAATTTTGGAAGCCCGGCACCGTAACTGAAGTGCATAATCTTACACCAAAAAAAGCGTATTCAGTTTCAGTTGATAATGGAAGTGGTTATTTAGTAAATGCTGACTGGATAAAAGAATTACCTGTTGAGGAAAAAGCTGATAACAATGATGCAATGGCTGCCCCCGTTAATCAAAATCCACCCAAAAAACCTGTGGGGCAAAAAGTAAATAATAAAGTTATTGAGAACCAGCCTCCTGCTAGGCCTCAGCCTATTAGAAAAAATTTAAATGGAAATGTACCTACACAACCCGATTTGGAAGCATGGATGGATAAATATGTTGCCAAACAAGCTCAGCCAAATTCTGATGGCGCAATTACTTATGAAATAAAAAGCTTTAGAGTTGGCAGCCCACGTAAGTGGCAATTTAATGATGGTGGAAACCCTCCAAACGGGCATAATACAACTGTATATCCTGTAAGGGTTGAGTTTTTACAAAAGACTCACTATAGAACAATGACACATGTAGTAGATAGAAATTGTGTATTTACAGCTTTTAAAGATGGATTTGGAGAATGGTCATTTAGCTACAGCGCCGATCCACAAACACAAACAGCTTATGATGAAGCACCTGATATGTAATAATATTTTTTATAATAAATCAATCTATTCTTAAACAAAATAAAAACAAAACAACATGAAAAAAATTTCAACAATTTTAATGATCATAATTATTTTTTTAAGCAAAACAAAAGCTCAATTTGGTCCTCTAACACAATTAAGCGATATCAAAAAAAATTATAATAATGATTGCACAAAATGCTCAGATCCTTGGGTGGGAGAATTGTATTATAAAATATGGGGAACATGTGCTGCGACTTCTGGTGATGCCTGCAATATTAAAAACTGGAATAATGGCTCATGGACAAATTATGAAAATCTTAAAAACATTATTCGCGGAAAATATACACAGCGAATAGCAAAAGGCAATGTTTACATTTTTGTAAGACATGATGCTGTACAAACTTTTTTAGGACCCGCGGGACATATCGGCTGGGGTTTTGAACTTTCCGATGGTAGTTATTATGCAGGCTCTACTGAAAATCCTATGAAAGAATACCAGTCTAAAAATTTACCTCAGTGGATTGCTAATGGAGCAGCTACGATTGCTCAGGCATATTGGGTTTCAGCTGGGCAAGATAATGGATTTTGGAGCCAGCGATTCGCTAATGCACAGGATATGCTGTATTATATGAAAAATTATAGAAATTATGACCGCTATAAGGTTGTTAGTTATCCAAATCCTAACCTGTTAGCAGGCAAATTAAGGGCGGAAGAATGTATGCTGAAAGGTTTCCAGGGAGTATCTAATAATTGTCTCGATCAAACATATTATGTATTAGAAGGATTGGGGCTTCAAAATATGCCGTGGAAACAAACCAATCCTACACCAAACGGATGGTTTGATGAATGGTACAAAGACATAACTAATCATTATGGCGTTAACTTTTAATTAAAAAATGAAGAAAATTATCATATCCTTCTTCATTAGAAATGGATAAATGGAAAAACAACTCCATGTGATTCGCAAACACAAACAGCTTATGATGAAGGGGCTGATATGTAATAAATTTTTTTATAATAAATAAATCAATCTATTTTTTAAAAAACAAAAATTAAACATCATGAAAAAGTTCATTTTTATTTTATCGGTATTCGTATCTGCATTTACAATTAATGTTCATGCGCAAACAGGCGACCCTTGGATTAAACAAATTTATAAAACGCTTTATATGCGAGAGCCCAATGCTGTTGAATATAACATTCAAAATTATAATGGTGGCTCGTGGAATAATTATAATGAATTACAGGAATATATAAAGCAATATACAAACTCACTCAGAAAAAGCGGAATTACTTTTACTG
>JALYYX010000255.1 GCA_030946075.1 Bacteroidota bacterium
ACATTAAATATGGATCAAAATAAAACCAATTCAGTAAGCGCAAGAATAAACGGCAGGGTTGATAAACTGTATTACAAAAATATTGGAGAGTACATTCCAAAAAATGCAAAGCTGGCAGAAATATACAGTGAAGAATTAAATAATGCGAAGCAGGAATATATCATGGTATTACAAAGACAAAAAACTTTTGATAATGCATTAGTTGATTTTACAAACATTATTTCCAGTGCAAAAAATAAATTATTGCTGTGGGGGATGACCGAAGGACAAGTGACCCAACTGGCAGCAGGAAAAAATTTTTCTTCTCTTACCACAATTTATAGCACTGCCGGGGGCTATATCACAGCAATTAATATTACTGAAGGAGGGTATGTTGCGGAAGGTGGTACACTCATCAGTGTTGCCGACCTTTCTACTCTTTGGGCAGAAGCACAGGTATATTCTTCTCAGTATTCTTTGATAGATAAGAATGCTTCTGTAACTGTTCAGTTGCCTGACTATCCTGAAAAAAATATAAAAGGTAAAATTGATTTTGCAAATCCTGAAACTGCAGGGGGTACTAGAATAAATTTAATAAGAGTGATTATTCCTAATCCCGGTAACCAGCTCAAACCTGGTATGCAGGCGTATGTAACTATAAAAAATAAAGAAAGCAGATCGTTGTTACTTCCAACAGATGCTGTAATAAGAGACAGCAAAAGTGCATCCGTATGGATAAAGACAGGCGAAAATACTTTCATAAACAAAATGGTAACTATAGGAATTGAAAATGACGGACGCATTGAAATAACATCAGGATTGAAGTCCGGTGATTTGGTAGTAACCTCCGGCGCTTACTTATTGAACAGCGAATATATTTTTAAAAAAGGAGCTGATCCTATGGCAGGCATGGATATGAGTAAAATGAAAATGTAGTAAAAACTGTAATAAATCTTAGCATAAAAATATGGTATGCAATTTATAGAATGGGCTAAAAATTAATTGTTTTAATATTAGTGGAGTTGGAAAAGTTTGCAATAAAAGAAGTGCGTAAGAATAATCATACTATAACCGTTTAAAAATAAGTTGAAAACACATCTATAAATGAAAAGCTATAGATTGAGAATAAAATACTATTACTAACAGCAACAATGCTTATTTGATCTTGCTTTTTCAAAACATTCTTTGCCTTCTTTAAATGATAAATACGCAATACCAAGTGTTCCTATAGAATCAAAGTATTTAAATTTTATTACTTCATATAGCCCACTTACAACAAGCAAAACCAAAGACATATAAATACAAACCTTTGTGCAGCTTGCATCTGCAAGTATAGCATCTGAATCTAATTGTTTTCCTGCTCTTGTTTTCCCATAGTATAAAGCATACATAAGTATAATTGAAAACAGGGCAATAACAACACCCGGCAAAGTTGTTTCTGGTTTATGCCCGGTATAAATATTATAACCGCTCGTGATAACAAGCCCCGCTACTAAAATATAAAAACAAGCACCTGTAATACGCAAAGCAGTTTTTTCAAAACCACTTCTATTGCTAACTTCATTTTGCCTTATTCTTACTATCATTCGTACAACACCTATTGCGGAAATTACTTCAATAAAACTCCCTACACCAAAGCCAAATAAAGAAAGGCTTTCATCATTGTATCCAAAATAAATTGAAAATATTGCCTCCGCTAAAGCAAATAGCATAGTTAAAATTTCAAGACTAAAGGCAAATTTATAGAGATAGGTTTTTGATGAAGATGAGATTATAGCAAGTGTTTCCATTAGTTCTCAAAGATACAATTTTACTAACTTCGGTCTTTTTTAATATATGTTGATTAAAAGTTATTATTTCTCTGTGCTAATTTTTTAAAATGATATTTGGGCAAAAAATTCTTTCCTGGTTTTTAAATCTCCTGAAATTATTATTTATCAGGAAAAAGATTGCTGTAAATAATTAAATTAATGAAGCTTCACATTAAAAATATGGTTTGTAACCGCTGCAAAATGGTGGTAAAAGATGAGCTGATCAAATTTGGCGCTCATCCAACATCCATAGAATTGGGAGAAGTGGAAATAAAAGAAGAATTAAACAGTGTAAAGAAAAATCAATTGAATAATATTTTACAAACCTTAGGATTTGAATTGATTGATGATAAAAAAAGCCAGCTTATTGAAAAAATAAAAAACACAATTGTTGAATTAGTACATTACTCGGATGAACAGATCAAAACAAATTTTTCTGAACACATAAGTAAGAAACTGCATCACGATTACAACTACCTGAGCAATCTTTTTTCAGAAGTGGAAGGCACAACAATTGAAAAATATTTCATTGCACAAAAGATTGAAAAAGTAAAAGAGTTACTAAAGTATGATGAGCTTTCACTCTCTGAAATAGCTGATCGTTTAGGTTATAGCAGTGTGGCATATTTATCAAATCAATTTAAAAAACAAACAGGACTTACACCTTCCTTTTATAAATCATTAAAGCAAAACAGTCGCACCAATCTTGATGACCTTTAAATGTTACAAGATTTTAAAAACCCTATAATAGGTTTGAACGCAACTAAAAAATTTTTCTTCTAATTTTAAATATGAGAAACCCTTTCATTGCATTAAAGGATAAAATATTTTTCCGGCTTTATCTTTCTCAAACCATAAGCCTTTTAGGGGATGCGTTTACATGGGTGGGTATTGCATTACTTGCCTTTCAATTTAGTGGTAAGGATTCAGCAGCAATTTTATCAACTGCACTAACATTAAGAGTAACTGCGTTTATTATTTTCGGTCCATATGCAGGTGTAATTGCAGACAGGATAGACAGGAAAAAAATAATGTACATTACTCATTTTGTACGTATGGCAATAGTTGGCTGTTTACCTTTTGTAACCGCAGCGTGGCAAATCTATTTGCTAATATTTTTTCTAAATATTTTTAATGCTTTCTTTACACCGGCTTACCAGGCAGCAATACCACAATCAATTACAACAACAAAAAGTTACAGTTCAGGTATTGCATTATCCAATGCAACAAATCAATTGCTTGCAGTATTAGGTCCGGGTTTGGCTGGTGCTATTGCAGCATGGCTTGGCGCAAGGCAAATATTTTTTGTAGATGCAGCCTCGTTTATAATTGCTGCTGTTTTTATTTTATCACTTCCCCCTTTATTAGTTGCTAAAACAGGTAAAAGAAAAATAATACAGTCAAAAATTTATACAGATATTTTAAAGGGAACAAGATTATTATTTACAAATAATGCAATCAGGTTTGCGCTGCTAATAGAATTGGTTTCTGCAATAGCAGGAGCACAAATATTAGTGAATACTGTAGGTTATATAAAAGGTCAATTGCATTTAACCGATAAACACTATGGTTATGTAATGGCTTCATTTGGTATAGGCGCAGCAATAGCAGCTTTTGCATCAGGTAACTTTGACAAATCAAAAAACAGGATAGCTTCTTTAATGATAGGCGGTGGATTGATTTGTGTTTCCATTGCATTTGGAAACTATGTAGACTTTATTACTTTTTTTATTCTATGGCTCATAGCTGGTTTTTCACAGACACTTGCAGAGATGCCATCACAAATATTAATTGCAGAGAAGATACCAAAAGAGGAGCATGGTAAGGTTTACGGAGCACACTTTGCATGGAGCCATTTGTGGTGGGCATTTGCTTATCCTATCGCAGGATTTACAGGAACGCATTTTCAAAACAAAGAATTTTTGATTGGTGCTATTATATCAATTGTATTATTTGTTTTGATAACCTTAATATTTTATCCAAAACAAACACGAAATGAGTAGCGTAAGAACTCAGGACTACATATAATGTTACAACTCTATTACAAAATTTTATAACTATGCCATGTACAGTAAAGAGTAACTTTGTGTTGTAATAAAAAATTATGATACATACCTATAGCGTTACAGGAATGAGTTGCGGGGGTTGCAAAGCAACCGTGCAAAAATTATTGGCAGAAGTAAATGGAGTCGAGAATGTGGTTATTGATCTGCCTAATGCGGAAGCAATTATTGAAATGAAAGAACATGTTCCTACAAGCCAGTTGCAATCAGCATTAAAAGATCATCAAAGATACCATCTGGATGAAAAAAAAAATTCTCTGAACGGGAACTCCAGCCACAAACAACCAGAACAAACTCCTGTTGTTGTAAATAATTCCAATGACGAGGGAGGGGATAAATATTATTGCCCCATGCATTGCGAAGGTGATAAAACGTATAATAAGCCCGGCGATTGCCCCGTTTGTGGAATGCACCTGGTAAAACAAGTTTCAGGGGCAAGTAAAGAGATAAAAAAAATACACCAGCATCCGGCATCCAAAACATCCGGTAATACAGGCGGTGCATATTATTGCCCCATGCATTGCGAAGGTGATAAAACGTATGACAAGCCGGGTGATTGCCCGGTGTGCGGAATGAGTTTGGAAAAATCACATGCAGTTTCAATAAAAAAGAAACAATACACCTGCCCAATGCATCCTGAAATTATCAGGGATGCTCCGGGTTCATGTCCCATTTGCGGAATGGATTTGGTACCAATGGAGCCTGTAGCGGATGATGAAAATAAGACCTACTATGATCTTTTGAAAAAATTTAAGATCGCTGTACTCTTTACATTTCCTATACTGCTGATTGCCATGTCGGATATGATTCACAACAATCCATTAATGAAAGTGATGAGCCAGGAAAAATGGAATTGGGTACAGTTAACTTTATCAATCCCTGTTTTATTTTATGCAGGGTGGATGTTCTTTCAAAGGGCATGGAGATCCATTATAACATGGAACCTTAACATGTTTACGCTGATAGGAATTGGAACAAGTGTGGCATTTTTATTCAGTGTGACAGCAATGATTTTTCCAGGTATTTTTCCTGCACAATTCAGAAC
>JALYYX010000267.1 GCA_030946075.1 Bacteroidota bacterium
TGCCAGCTGCGCCAGCCTTGCAAGCGGCATTTCCACTTCTTTTCCTGCAGTCATTATAAGATCTGCAAATTCATCAATTACTAAAACAATAAACGGTAAATACTGGTGACCTTTTTCGGGATTTAATTTTCGGGTCACAAATTTTTCATTGTACTCTCTTATGTTTCTTGTACCTGCCTCTTTTAAAAGATCATAGCGGTTATCCATTTCAATACACAGTGCATTAAGCGTATGAATAACTTTTTTTGTATCTGTGATTATAGCATCTTCTTCTCCCGGTAATTTTGCTAAAAAATGTTTTTGAATTTTACTGTAAATACTTAACTCAACTTTTTTAGGATCAATTAAAACAAATTTTAATTGTGATGGATGTTTTTTATATAAAAGAGAAACCAGGATTGCATTAAGTCCTACAGATTTTCCCTGTCCTGTGGCACCTGCCATTAAAAGATGCGGCATGCTGGTGAGGTCTACAATAAAATTATCGTTGTCAATCTTTTTACCAATTGCAATCGGTAATGAAAAATTATTATTTAGAAATTTATCTGAGCTTAATAATGTTTTCATGCTCACAACTGTTTTGCGAACATTAGGAACTTCTATACCGATAGTTCCCTTCCCGGGTATGGGGGCAATTATACGAATGCCAAGCGCAGCAAGGCTTAATGCTATATCATCTTCTAAATTTTTTATTCGTGAAATACGAACGCCGGCCTTTGGAACAATTTCATACAACGTAACTGTTGGGCCAACAGTAGCCATAATTTTATCTATCTCAATATCATAATTCTTAAGTGTATTGATAATCTGGTTCTTATTTGTTTCCAGTTCAGCAGGGTCACGAACAATTTGTTCGCTGCCATGTGTTTCCAGCAGATCGAGTGTTGGTCTTTTATAATTTCTTAGATCAAGGATAGGATCATAAGGTTTTTGAGGTTCTGCTTTGGATACCGGGGCAATGTCTTCAACAATTTTTTCAGGAATACTTTTTATTTCCAATTCAAGATCGTTCTTGGGAATATTTCTATTCCTATTGTTGTCAGTTGACTGTTGACTGTTGTCAGCATTTTCTTCTTTCTCAATTAACTGCAAATCAAAATCAGGTATGGATTCTTCTTTAGGAGCAATCATTTGGTTGCTTACTTCCTGTAAGGAGTTTGTTTGTAAAGAGGTTAATTCATTTCCATCAGCATTATCACTTACGAAAGAATCATCTATTATTAAAGTTGCACCATCACGATAGCTATCGGGATCTTTTACAATATTTTTTCCGGAAAATTTAAACGCAGGATTAAATCTCCAGATAATATAAGATAATAGTGACACCACTAAAACTGCGGCTGTACCTACCTTTCCGATAATTTGCTGCATCCATTCATTTAGTGCATCTCCTGCAGCGCCTCCCCATGCAAATGCCTCTCCCTGCATTAAAAATGAAGCAGCGACACTGATAATTATTAGGCCAATAATTACATATTTTATGTTACGGCTTAATGAAAATAGCCTTCTTCCAAAAAATAAATTAATACCAATAATAAAGAAGAGAGTGCAAAAAAGATAGGCTGCTATACCAAATCCCTGTCTTATAAAAATATCAGAAAAGTATGCGCCGGATGTTCCAAGCATATTAGCTGCAGGTGCATCATTTTTAGGCAATAATATTTTTGCTCCCTTAGTAAGTATAGATTGATCTTCCTGCCAGGTAAATAAATAAGATGTAAAAGCAACAAATAAAAGAAATGATATCAATAAAAAAAACGCACCAATAATTTTATGTGTCCGTTCGTCTCTCCATAGTTCTTTGGCCACAACTTTTTCAACCGTTTCAGGTTTCATTTTGGCAGGATCGGGGTTTTTATTTTTTTTCTTTTTAGAATTTGCGGGCATGGTTTTGCAAAGATATGAATTTGAAACATTGCTCATTAGGCATTCGGTTCAATAGGTAATTGGGGCCATAGAAAAAACATAATGACTTATTGACTAATGACCTATTGACTTATTAAAACATCCTATAAATAAAAATATCCATCCGAGAATAAATGCCAGTCCGCCAATTGGTGTAATGGCCCCAACCCAGCTATAGCCAGGCAGTACAGCGCCTTTAATATAAGTAAGCATATACAATGATCCGCTAAATAAAATAATTCCAATAATAAAAAAAATGCCTGACCATTTTAAAAATCTATTTGAAAAGTCTTTATAAATAATACCAACAGCAATCAATGCAAATACATGATAAAACTGATAGCGGACGCCTGTTTCAAAAATATTTACTGCATAATCTGAGATTTTTTCCTTTAAAGCATGTGCGGCGAAAGCTCCTAATGCTACGGACAATAACCCAAGTACCGCTGCTGTTTTAATAAATCCTTTATGCATTATGATATTTTTAAAAATTCGGGTAAATAATCTTCATAAAGATCATCAACATTTAAAATTATTTTAGCCTTGTTGTAAAAATTTTCTCTCTCTTTTATTTTTTCAGTTATATAGAACAGCAATTCATCATCTTTTAAATGTTTTATTAATGGACGTGTTTCTCTTTCTGAAGTTAATCGTTTTAAAATATTTTTTGCAGAGGATTGTAAATAAATTGATGTGCCGTTTTCATTCATCCACGTTATGTTATCATTGAAGCAAGGCGTGCCGCCGCCGGTAGCTACAATCGTATTTTCTTTATCAGCAAAACTTCTCAATGCAATGGTTTCAAGTTCTCTAAAATGATCTTCACCATCTTCTGCAAATATTTCAGCAATTGTTTTTTCCTGTTCCTCTTCTACAATTTCATCAATGTCAAAATATTCTAATCCTGAAAGTTCAGCCCATTTCTTTCCCCAATACGTTTTGCCGCTACCCATAAAACCAATGAGAAAAATGTGTAGATGTGCAGATGTGCGGATGTGCATATTAATTTTTTGATGATGAGATTATCTTTCCTAATACTTTTAAAATGGGAAGAACATCATCTAAAAGCTTATCGGGATTAGGTTTCATCTGCACATTTGCATATATCCTCATGTGCACATTATTTAAATGCATTTAATCCTGTTATATCCATCCCGGTTATCAATAAATGAATGTCATGAGTGCCTTCGTAAGTAATAACACTTTCTAAATTCATCATATGCCGCATAATCGAGTATTCGCCTGTAATGCCCATGCCGCCTAACATTTGACGGGCATCTCTGGCTATATTTGAAGCTATCTCGCATGAATTTCTTTTAGCCATGCTTACTTGCTGCGGTGTAGCTTTTCCTTCATTCATCAATGTTCCTAATCGCCAATTAAGTAATTGCGCTTTGGTTATTTCAGTTATCATCTCTGCCAGTTTTTTTTGCTGCAATTGAAAAGCGCCGATCGGTTTATCAAACTGAATTCTTTCTTTTGAATATCGCAATGCAGTATCATAACAATCCATTGCGGCACCCAATGCTCCCCAGGCAATACCATAACGGGCTTTGGTTAAACAACCTAAAGGACCTTTCAAACCTTTTACATTTGGTAAAATATTTTCCTTAGGAACTTTTACATTATCAAAAACCAATTCGCCAGTAGCGCTTGCACGCAGGCTCCATTTGCCATGGGTTGTTGGTGTAGTAAATCCTTCCATTCCTCTTTCTAAAATTAGTCCTCTCACTTCTCCATTTTCATCTTTTGCCCAAACAACTGCCACCTGCGAAAAGGGTGCATTGCTGATCCACATTTTGCTTCCATTCAAAATAACATGATCGCCTGCTGGTTTAAAATTTGATAGCATTCCCGAAGGATCGCTTCCATAATTTGGTTCCGTTAATCCGAAACATCCAAGCCATTCACCGGTGGCAAGTTTTGGTAAATATTTTTTTCTTTGTTCTTTACTTCCATATTGGTAAATGGGAAACATAACCAGCGAGCCTTGTACAGATGCGGTTGACCGAACGCCGCTGTCACCTCTTTCCAACTCCTGCATCATTAATCCATAGGAAATATAATCCATCCCTCCGCCGCCATACTCCTGTGGAATGGTTGGGCCAAAACATCCAAGATCGCCTAACTGTTTTACTATCTGTTGCGGAAATGCTGCACGCTGTGCAT
>JALYYX010000337.1 GCA_030946075.1 Bacteroidota bacterium
CCAACACCTACAAACATTTCTACAAAATCACTTCCGCTAAGGCTGAAAAAAGGAACCTGTGCCTCACCGGCCATTGCTTTTGCAAGCAAAGTTTTTCCTGTTCCGGGAGGGCCTACCAACAATGCACCTTTGGGAATTTTACCGCCAAGCGCTGTATATTTTTTAGGGTTTTTTAAAAAATCTACTATCTCCATCACTTCCACTTTTGCCTCATCAAGGCCTGCTACATCACCAAAATTTATATTTACTCTTGTGCCTTTATCAAACAGTGTTGCTTTTGATTTCCCGATATTAAAAATACCTCCGGGGCCGCCACCGGCGCCACTTCCACTAACCTTTCGCATCATCATAATAAATAGTAATCCAATTAATAAAATTGGTAAAAGTGTGCTTATTATCTGTCCGAATAATTCACCTTCATCATCCGGCTGATCCGGCACTTGCGCAACCTCTGGATATTTTTTATAGAAATCACTCATCTGCGTAGCAAATGTTTTATCATCTACTATGCTAAAGAAAAGTTGTGGCGGAATTGCTTTTTGTATTAAATCCAAATCTTTTCCAAAGAGGCTTCTGTAATAATCCTGTTTCTTACCAAGACTATCATGGTTTAAAAAAACCCTTACTAATTTTTTATTTCGAATTGTTTTTATTTTGTCAACATCACCATGCCGGATCATCTCAGTAAATTTTACCTGATCTGTTTCTATACCGGTACTGCCTACATTTCTATACATATTATACCCAACTATTGATGCGAATAATAACCCGTATATCCAGTAAACATTTAAGCGTGGACGCTTTTTCGGATCCTCATCCACTTCCGGAAGTCCGTTAGAATTAATTTTTCTTTGTGTTTGTTTTTTTAAATCTTGCTGTGCCATAACTGCTTTTCAAATATTTCTCTTCTGCAATTTTTTAAGTTATTTATTTTTTGCATCATGTACCATTGCCGGCGCATCGCTCCACATTTCTTCAAGGCCATAAAATTTTCTTGGCTCCGGCAACATTACATGCACTACTGCATTTACATAATCAATCAAAATCCATTGCTCTCCCTGCCGCCCCTCATGTTTATAAGGAAGTTCGCCACATTTTTTTTTTACCTCCATTTCTACTGAATCAGCAATGGCTTTTAATTGGGTATTATTGGTGGCTTCACATATTATAAAAAAATCTGCCACTGCTTCCGGTATTTTACGAAGATCGAGACTTATAATCTTTTCTCCTTTTTTTTCCTGAATTGCGGAGATTATGGTTTTAAAAATCTTACTGTTTCTTATTAATCTTGTTTGACTGCTTTTTTTCCTGTTAGCCAATACGGTTAAATTATTCAAATGTTATTTCTTTTAAATTTTTTTCAGAAGATATGCTGCTGAAAATAAAATTTTATTCGTTTAAATTGCAGTGATTGATGTCAAATTTTTAACTGCTCCTGGTGGTTATCCGGATCATTCAAAAATACTAATTCTTTTGCAATCGTAAATAAATGCATCCCGATACAAATTCATTGTTAATTCTTGAAAGCGTGGACAGTACCAACAACTATGCCATGGGAATGATTCGTAATGGTGCTACAGTGCATGGGAATGCATATTTTACGCATGAACAAACCCATGGAAAAGGCAGGCGGGGAAAGAAATGGAATACAGAGAAGGGGAAGAATATAATTCTTACAATTGCAGCAGATACAATGTTTTTAAGGGTTGATGAACAGTTTAAATTAAGCGTTGCTGTATCATTAGCCTGCTATAATTTTTTTAAAAAATACGCAGGCAAAGATGTAAAAATAAAATGGCCTAACGATTTATTTTGGAATGACAGGAAGGCAGGGGGCATCCTGATAGAAAATGTAATTAAGGGTAGTGTTTGGCAGTGGGCAGCAATTGGAATTGGAATCAATATCAATCAAACAGAATTTGATAATGCAAATAATTTTTTACCCGTTTCTTTAAAACAAATCACCGGCAAAGATTTTAATATTATTCAGTTAGCCAAAGAGCTTTATGAAACAGTGATGATAAAGTTTGAGGAATTAAAGAATAATGGATTTAAAAAAATGATCTCTAATTACAACGAAAATTTGTTTGCATTAGATAAGAATGTGAAATTAAAAAAAAATAATATCGTTTTTGAAACCACAGTAAAAGCGGTGTCACCGCAAGGGAAACTAATTACTGAAGATGCAATTGAAAGGCAATTTGATTTTGATGAAATAGAATGGATATTATAGTTTTTCAAAGGTTCGTGCTTCTTTCTCAAACCTGTTATTGTAGTACCCACGCCTTACACTTTCCCATAAATATTTTACAATGAAATTTATAAAACCGTATTGCTTAAACTGCTTTACATGACACAGCTCATGCTTTAACCATTGTTTATTATGTAAAAAATTTTGTTTAGAAGTACCATAGAGATGAATGGTTTTGCCAATAACAATTGCAGCATTGTCTGATCTTAATTTGAGAGCAGCAATTTTTGCAATCCACGAATTTACTTTGATACGATAATCTTCCATTAATTATTTGGTGCGCCGCTGTTTATCCAGCAAATAATTTTATTTTTATCAGTAGCCGAGAGGGATCCATTTTTAGGCATAGAACCTGATTCTACCTGAATTTTGATAGTAGAACTTTTAGCGAAGATTTTAGCGTAATCAGTTAACGGGCCGCCGGTATTAGAGCTTCCGGCGCCATGACAATTGGAACTATTGGCGCAGTTTGCATTAATTATTGGTTGTACATCTGCGCCAAATTTAAATGAAAGTCCGGCACAGGGATCACCAGCGGGTTGAGTACTGCTGCCCCCTTTGCTGCAACTGATAATAAAGAAAACTACGCAGATAATTAATGCTAAACAATTTTTTGTTTTCAAACTGATATTTTTTTATTAAAGATATAACTTAAGGGTGGTTATAATTATTGTTCAAATGCCTTTAAAATTTCTTCGCTGTGCATTTTCGATCTTGGCTTTTTAAATATTTTTTTAATGATACCTTTTTCGTTTATTAAAAAAGTTGTTCGGTGTAATCCCATGTATTTTCTGCCATATAAATTCTTTTCTCCCCACACGCCGTATTTATCAATAATTTTTTTATCATCATCAGCTACTAAAGTAAAAGGCAGATTGAATTTTTGCTCAAATTTTTTATGCTTTTTTTCATTATCCGGGCTTACGCCTAAAACTATTATTCCTTTTTCTTTTAATAACGTATAATTATCGCGAAGGTTGCATGCCTCAATGGTGCAGGTTGGTGTATCATCTTCAGGATAAAAATAAAGTGCAATTTTTTTCCCTTTAAATTCTTCAAGGGATATAGGTTTGCCATTTTGATCTTTCGATTTGAATTTTGGGGCTTTATCGCCTTCTTGTAATGTTATCATTGCTATTATCTTACAAAATGAAAAATCTTTGCAGCAATATTTCCTGCTTCATCTTCCACACTTACTTTTAATTCATGATTTCCCGGCGGGCACATTTCATCAAATTTATAAATAAAACTTCTGCCCTTATCATTTGTAAAACGCAGCCACTTACCATCAAGCTCTGCACGAAAGTTTTTTATTTCTTTCATATTATCTGTTACTGTAAAAATAATTTGTGATGCCCGTGAAAGATTTGCATTTTCTTTTATACCAATGGGTATTATGTTGGGTGGAATATCGTCAACAAGCAATTGAAAATTTCCAAAATTCCTGAATTTTGCAGTAAACCATTCGCCTTCTTTTTTGGGCTTTACTACATCGGTTTTTCCTCCCCATGTTCGTTGCATAATAATTTTATTCTGATCAATATTTTCTAACGATTTATCAGCTTTTAATCTTACTGTAAAATAGCCATGAACTGGCACGAGTGCTGTATGTACGATATGCAATTCGGAAACAGATTGCTGAGTGGGGGAAGATTTTTTTGCATAAGAAAAATTGATTGAATCATACAGATCATCCGCCCCAAGAATAACCTGGATATTTTCTCTCTCAAAAATATTTACATAACCCGGAATAAATTTTTTATGGGAGTTTTCTGATGCAGAATCATACGGATATTTTTCTTTTATTGGTCCGCGTTTTACTGTAAATTCCAAAACAGAAGTATTGCCATTTGCATCTTTTACCTCTATTTTAATTTGATGGGTACTGTCGTCATTCAGTTCAATTACACCATCGCCATTAAAATCAGTATACACGCCTTCAGGGTTTCCCGGCAATCTTGAAAGATGCTCTACAAAAGGGCCGCCGCCGGTTTTTAATTTATAATCAATATGGGCATTCAAATATCTTGTTTCATTATAAGTAATGCTGTCAATCTGAAATCCGATAACAGGCGTACCGTTATCATATAACAAAGCCTGATAAATACCATTGGGATTATTTGAGCCGGAGTATTTATCAATTGCAGAAATACCAAAGCTTACCTTATCGGTATTTGCAATTATAATTGATGAAGCAGGAACATATTTTTCATTTATCTTTTTAAGAGAGTACAGTTTTGGCGTTTGAGAATAAGTGCTGATGCATCTATCGTAAACTGCTAAACGAAAAAGCGTTGGCGGAACATTATCAGGAATAGGAAAACCAAACAACAGCGGATTAAGAACTTTATCAGTTTTTGTATCTCTTATTTCAAAATGACAATGAGGGCCTTGCGATGCGCCGGTATTGCCGCTAAATGCAATGAACTGGCCCTTTTTTACACGAAAAAGATTTTTCGGAATTTCTAAAAATACCTGCCACGATTCTAATTTGTATTGCTGCTCCTTTACATATTTTTCAAGTTCCGGATAAAAATCATTCAGGTGGCCGTATAGAGTGGTTAATCCTTTTGGATGATTTATGTAGATGGCTCTTCCAAAGCCAGAAGGCTCAATTCTTACATGAGCTATATATCCATCTGCCGCTGCATTAACCCTAACATTTTGTTTTTGGTCTGTCTTACAATCAAGCCCCATGTGAAAGTGATTGGGCCGTAACTCGCCAAAGTTGGCTGCCAGCGCCATTTTCGCCTCTACAGGATACATAAAATATCCTTGAGGATAATTTTTTACAGGAAATATTTGAGAGGAGACCGTAAAAGAAAAAAGGAGGAAAGAAAAAAACAGGAACGGTTTATGTAAGGTATCAATTCTAAAGAATTTCATGATCTATTCTTATACAAATCTAACGCCTAAAAAATTAAAAATTTTGTTATGAACAAAGCAAACACAATAGGAGCAATAATTTTAGGAGCAGCAGCAGGAGTTGCACTGGTAAAATTTTTCAGTATGCCCGAATATGAAAGGGAAGAATTTATTACCCACTTAAAAACCAGGGCTCATGATCTTTTGGATGATGCAGAAGGCACTGTTGATAAAGTAAAAAAGCATTTCGCAGAAATAGATATGAAAGAGCATCCTGTAGAAAAGCTCTTTGTTGTAAAAAATTTATTAACAGAATTATTTGGTTCGGAGAAAAGATTTTTAATTTGATATTTCTTCTTCAGAGAGACCGGAAGCAGAGTTTTCGTAGAAAGAAAAAAATCTTACTATAATTAGATTAAATATAATTCTGCATAAATTCCATTTTTTTCTCTGCAGTAAACATTTACTTTATTGCGAAATTAAATTCATGTGTAGTACTTTTGCCCGCATTTTTGCAGTATTACCATGCCCAAAGATTCATCAATTAAATCAATTCTTATTATCGGTTCCGGCCCTATTATAATCGGCCAGGCATGTGAATTTGATTATGCCGGAACTCAGGCTGCACGAAGTTTACGGGAAGAAAGCATCAAAGTAATTCTTATCAACAGCAATCCCGCTACTATCATGACCGACCCTATGATGGCGGATAAAGTTTATCTTCTTCCATTAACTATTGAAAGTATTGAACAGATATTGCAGGAAAATAAAATTGATGCAGTGCTGCCAACAATGGGAGGGCAAACAGCATTAAATCTTTGTAAAGAAGGAGACGAACTTGGTATCTGGGAAAAATACAATGTAAAATTAATTGGTGTAGATATTAAAGCTATTGATAAAGCTGAGGATAGGGAAAAATTCAGGAAGTGGATGATTGATCTGAAAGTGCCCGTGGCTACTGCAAATACGGCCAACTCATTTTTAGAAGGAAAAGAATTTGCGCAGAACATTGGATTTCCTTTGGTTATCCGTCCTTCGTTTACTTTAGGCGGAACAGGCGGGAGTTTTGTTCACAGCAAAGATGAATTGGATGAAGCGCTCAATCGTGGATTGCAGGCATCACCCATGCATGAAGTGCTTGTTGAAAAAGCATTGTTAGGGTGGAAAGAATTTGAGCTCGAACTTTTACGTGATGCAAATGATAACGTTGTTATTATTTGTACTGTAGAAAATTTTGACCCAATGGGTATTCATACAGGCGATAGCATAACAGTGGCGCCTGCTATGACACTAAGCGATACTGCTTATCAAAAAATGCGTAACACTGCTATTGCAATGATGAGAGATCTTGGCAATTTTGCAGGAGGTTGTAATGTTCAGTTCGCATTAAATCCACAAACAGAAGAAATTATTGCAATAGAAATAAACCCAAGGGTTAGTCGTTCTTCTGCTCTTGCATCAAAAGCTACAGGATATCCCATAGCTAAGATCGCTGCAAAGCTTGCTATAGGTTATAATCTTGATGAATTAAAAAATCAAATAACCAAAACTACATCCGCATATTTTGAGCCCGCTCTTGATTACGTTATTGTAAAAATTCCACGATGGAACTTTGATAAATTTAAAGGCGCTAATGATACATTGGGATTACAAATGAAATCAGTTGGGGAGGTAATGGCAATAGGGAGAAGCTTTGCTGAAGCTGTGCAAAAAGCATGTCAGAGTTTGGAGAATGAAGCAGTTGGTTTAGGATATTATGGTAAGAGTTTAATGTATGCTGAAGAACTTATTGAGTATTTAAAAGTGCCAAAGTGGGACAGGATATTTCGTATTAAGGATGCGTTGATGATTGGGGTGAGTGTAAAGAGAATTTGTGAATCTACCGGCATTGACAGGTGGTTTATTTATCAAATACAAAAAATTTGTGATTGTGAAAAAGAAATAGAAAAGTATGATCTTGAAACAATACCTGAGGATCTTTTAAAAGAAGCAAAACATTTAGGCTTTAGCGATGAACAGATGTCGAGGATAATGGGAGAAGGATATACAGATGAAGATGTCTATGAAAAAAGAAAAGCACTTGGTATAACAAGAGTTTTTAAAATGGTAGATACGTGTAGTGCAGAGTTCGAAGCAAAAACGCCATACTTTTATTCAACATTTGAAAGCCCCCTCCAAACCTCCCCTGAAAGGGGAGGCTTACCAGGTCTCAATCAAAATGAAAGTATTTCTGGACATGGAAGGGATGGCTTTGTGAGTGGCTCCTCTTCCCCTGTTGGGGGAAGCGGGAAGGGGGCTGTTATTGTTTTAGGAAGCGGACCTAACAGGATTGGGCAGGGAATTGAATTTGATTATTGTTG
Organism: Bacteroidota bacterium; assembly: GCA_030946075.1. Lineage (GTDB taxonomy): Bacteria > Bacteroidota > Bacteroidia > Chitinophagales > Chitinophagaceae > Ginsengibacter. The sequence goes on from JALYYX010000337.1 coordinate 7,477, forward strand.
TGTTCATGGCTTGCTTGCAATAAAAGAATGTGGTTATGAATCCATCATGATAAATTGTAATCCCGAAACTGTTTCCACCGATTTTGATATTGCCGATAAGTTATATTTTGAACCAGTTTTCTGGGAACACATCTGGGAAATAATTGAACATGAAAAACCTTATGGTGTTATCGTTCAGCTCGGCGGGCAAACAGCATTAAAGCTTGCGAAGAGATTACATGAAAAAGGAATAAAAATTATCGGTACATCTTTCGATAGTATGGACATTGCCGAAGACCGTGGAAGATTCAGCGATATGTTGAAGGCACTTGAAATTCCTTATCCTAATTACGGCACAGCGTACTCAACGGACGATGCTGTTGAGGTTGCAAAAAGCGTTGGCTATCCCGTTTTGGTAAGGCCCAGTTATGTTTTGGGCGGACAAAGAATGCGTATAGTTTTAAACGATGAAGAATTAGAAAAAGGTGTACTCAGTTTATTAAAACATCTTCCGGGAAATAAAATTTTAATAGATCATTTTTTAGATAGGTGCCAGGAGGCAGAGATAGATGCCATATTTGATGGAGAAGACTTTCATGTGATGGGTGTAATGGAGCATATTGAGCCTGCCGGTATTCACAGTGGTGATAGCAATGCAGTTCTTCCTCAATTTAATTTATCGCCCTTGATCGTTCATACAATGGAAGAGTATGCAGAAAAAATTGCAAGAGAATTAAACATAAAAGGACTTATTAATATTCAATTTGCAATAAAAAATAATGAGGTTTTTGTTATAGAAGCTAATCCCCGTGCATCAAGAACAACTCCATTCATAGCCAAAGCCTATCAAATTCCTTACCTCAATATTGCAACAAAAATTATGTTGGGTGATAAAAAATTAAAAGACTTTACGTTTGAGAAAAAGCTACAGGGTTTTGCCATTAAAGAGCCGGTTTTCTCTTTCAATAAATTTCCGGGAGTTAATAAAGAGCTTGGTCCGGAAATGAAAAGTACAGGAGAGGCAATCAGGTTTATTAAAGATCTTCGTGACCCTTACTTCAGGCAGTTGTACAAAGAGAGAAGCAT
>JALYYX010000403.1 GCA_030946075.1 Bacteroidota bacterium
GAACCTGCGAATGATATCCAGTAAGAAAAATTGTAGGGTTGCTCTGTTTGATTAATGAGATATAATTTAAAAGATTCAACAATATCATCATCAAAAACATTTTTATCAAACACCGGTAAAAAAGCAAGCCATACGCCATCGCTAACTTTATATTTGAATGTGGCTTTTCCTTTTTTTATCTCATCAATATATTTTTTCTCTTTCTTTTTGTCGAATAATTTTTTTTCAGAGAATCTTTTAAAATACGGGAAATCTATTTGATCCATATATGCCGGAAACCTTACTCCGCCTACATCTACCATTACCATTTTATCATTAATAATCTCAACCACTTCTCCCTCTTCGTTTGAATGCAGCATCAATATTTTATCGCCGGGCTGGTATTTCATACATCACAAAAGTACAATTGAGTGAGATACTGATGATAGCTTTATTCTACGCCTTACTTTCCGTTCTATTTGCAAGCTTGCTGTTTTTGTAACCGTAGGTAAAATAAATAATTAAACCTATAATAAGCCAAATGCCAAATCGCAGCCAATTAGTATGGCTTTCCTGGCTCATTAAATAAAAGCAACTTAGCAAACCCATAACAGGAATAAGTGAGAAGTTTTTTAAGAAAGTAAACACTGTAACAATTATTGCAACTATCCAAAAGATGAGCATAGGAATTCCTTCTTTAACAAATAAATTTGCGAAATGCGAGGGCACGTAAATACTTATTGCGGCAACACCGGTAACAAACAATGCAGGCACAATATATTTGCCATTCAGATAAGGAACTTTAAATTTTGATGGCGGCTTTTCTTTTTTATTATGCAAAGCAAGCACACCGCCGCATACAAGCACAAAAGCGAATAATGTTCCTATACTTGTTAAGGCAATCACAGCATCAAGGTTTAAAAATAATGCAGGCACACCCACAACAAATCCTGTAATTATGGTAGAGAAAGAAGGTGTTTTATATATGGGATGAATGCGGCTGAAAACCTTTGGCAGCAAACCATCACGACTCATGCTCATCCATATGCGTGGCTGGCCTAACTGGTAAATTAATAAAACGGATGCTATAACAAAAATAGCGCTCACAGAAATAATTCCGGCAATCCAATTGGTTATCGTTGAATGTTGATCTGTAAAAACAAATGCCAGCGGATCTGCCACATCAAGCTTTGTATAATTGGTCATACCGGTTAATACCAATACCAACACCATGTAAAGTACTGTGCAGATAATCAATGTATAAAACATTGCCTTCGGCAGATCTCTTTGCGGATTTTTACATTCTTCTGCTGTTGTTGAAATAGCATCAAAACCAATGTAAGCAAAGAATACAGCAGACACACCGCTCATTACCCCGGTAAAACCATTGGGCATAAAATTGCTCCAGTTACCGGGATCAACATAAAATGCTCCGGCAATTATTACCAAAATAATTACTGCAAGTTTTATAATCACAAAAATATTGTTGGCTTTTTTTGACTCTTTAATGCCGATGTAAACAACATATGTAATAAGTGCAGTAATGAGCAATGCTGGCACGTTCATTATAATTTTTAAACTGCCTAAAGATGGCGCAGCATTCCATGCATGGTAGGCATTCTGCGAATTCGGATCTAATGATGAAAGAGTTTTCCCCTCAATCAAAGCTTTCGCAGCATCAGTAAAACCGCTGTGAGCAGAAAAATAATCCATAGTCATCCATACCGGAACATGAATGTGAAAGCCTGCAAGCACACGAACAAAATACTGACTCCATGAAATAGCAACAGCAATATTCCCGATGGCATATTCCATCAAAAGATCCCAGCCGATTATCCATGCAAAAATTTCTCCGAAAGCAACATAAGAATACGTGTAAGCACTCCCTGATACGGGAACTGTTGAGGCAAATTCTGCATAACAAAAAGCCGCAAACCCACAGGCAACAGCAGTAAATGCAAACAACAAAATAACTGCAGGGCCGCCATGAAAACTTGCCGAGCCAATAGCTGTAAAAACACCTGTGCCTATTACCGCCGCAATTCCGAAAAATGTAAGATCCTTTACTGTTAATACTCTCCGCATGTCCTCGTGATGCCCATGTGCATCAGTCATTCCTGTTTCTGCATCTTTTAATATTGTACTTACTAACTTTTTGCGGAAGAGTTGATTGGCCATTAGTATAAATTTTTACGCAGTTAAATTATGTAATAAAATTTGTCTGAACCAGGAATTATTGGATTAAATGATTGGGGGATTATAATGAGTGTTTATAAACTTCAAACTTCTCTTTTAAACTCATTCTTGTATTTATTGCACGCAAAGCCGCAAAGAATTTTTTAAGACAGCAAAGAATTTCTTAGCGACTAAATTTTCTTTGCTCCTTTGCGTGAAAATCTCTAATCACTAATGCTCCCTATTGATTAAATACTCCGCTAATTCCTGCAACGGTTTTTTGCGGGCAGACAGAACAGCAATTTCTTCCAAGTGAAACATTGCCTGTTTAAAATACTTTTCTTTTAGTTCATTAGCCCATGCATCAACATTTGTGTCTTTATAAATGTGTAAAGTTTTTTCAACTTTAGAATGATCGTTTTCATTTATTTTTTCCAATTCTTCCAATTGCTTTACTGTAGCCACTTCCTGAGCATGAATGGACAAAAATGTTTTTTTGTTTGCAATGATATCCCCGCCAACTTTTTTACCAAATTTTTCAGGGTCACCAAAGGCATCAAGGTAATCGTCCTGCACCTGGAATGCAATGCCAAGATTTTTACCAAATTCATACAAATGGTTTTGATTGCCTTCACCTGCTCCTCCTAAAATAGCGCCGAGCTGTAAACTTGCTGCAAGCGCTACAGAAGTTTTTAATTGTATCATGTGTAAGTATTCATCAAAACTTACTTTTTGTTTTTTTTCAAAATCCATGTCAAGTTGTTGCCCCTCACAAACTTCTTTTGCCGTTTTATTGAACAGCCTTATCACTTTTTGCAAATAATCTTTATGTATTTTATTTACATAGTCATAGGCAACTACAAGCATTACATCTCCTGCCAGCAGTGCGGTAGACTCACCGAATTTATGATGCACCGTTTCCATTCCCCGGCGCAATGGTGCTTTATCCATTATATCATCATGTATAAGTGTAAAGTTGTGAAACAATTCAATAGCTGTTGCAACATGCCACGTATCAGGATTGATTTTATTTACAAGTTCGTTGCCCATCAAACACATTACAGGCCTTATTCTTTTGCCGCCAAGAGATAAAATATATTGCGATGGATCATACAATGAAACGGGTTCATTTGGAAAATGCCTGGCATTAAATTTCTCTTCGAACTGTTGCAAAAATTCCTGGAATGAAGTCATTGTAAATTATGAGTTATGAATGTAGAATTATGAATTCTATTATTAGTTTTTGCGTTTTGGAGTTTTAATTTTTTTA
>JALYYX010000404.1 GCA_030946075.1 Bacteroidota bacterium
GCTTAAGAATAAATGCATTAATATCAATTTTAGGAGTAATAATCGGAGGCGCATTAACCGGCCTTTCAGGATTATTTTTATCGGTACCTGCTGTTGCTTTAACCAAAATTATTTGCGATCAGGTAGATGGGTTGGCCCCCTGGGGACTTTTGCTGGGAGATGATATTACCGGGAATAAAAGAACAAATATTTACGAGAGGATGAAAATATTAAAAATTAAGCGACGCAATAAAGCTGTTACAGCTAAGCATAATTAAATGAGATAATAAATGAAGTACCCATTCCTTCTTCACTTTCAGCATAAATATTTGCGTGATGACTTAAAATAATATTTTGAACATTAGTTAATCCAAGGCCTGTTCCTCTCTCTTTAGTGGTAAAATATGGTTCAAATAATTTTGATAAAGATTCCCTATCCATCCCCTTACCATTATCTGTTATTGTAATCAGGCAACGGTTGTTTTTATCCTCAGTATTAATTTGTAAAGTACCGCCCGTATCCATAGCCTCAATGGCATTCACGAAAATATTCAAAAATGCAATATTTATTTTTTCAATATCTGCCAGAACAGGACGAAGATCATCAGTATAATTTTTAATTACTTTAATTTTTTTCAAATCAATACGATCCTGTGCAAATTCTAAAGCAGAGTTAAGCATATCATTAATAAAAACATGTTTAAAGTTAAGCTGGGCAGCCTTTGTGGAATTTAACAGATCGCTTATCAATTCATTTATACGGCTGCTGTTTCTTGCTATCATATCAAATAAAATATCTGTATCGGCTGACGGTTTTATTTCTGATCGCAAATGTTCTGTTGCAAGATTAATATTGGTTAACGGGTTTCTTACTTCATGTGCAATAGTTCTGGAAATTCTTCCCGTAACTGCAAATTTTTCAATGCTCTTTAATTCGAGCAGTTCAATATTTAATTTATCAAGTTCCTTAACTCTTGCTTCCAATTGTTCTCTAAACTGTAGTGATTGTTTATCTGCAGCATGCCTGGCTTTATTTTCTTTATTAAATACTGAAATAGAATAAAAGGCAAGTACAATGGCAATAACTATTGATGCAACATTTATTACTTTTATAAAATTAGAAAGTGTAGTAACACGGCTGGAGCGTTCATTCATAAGACTATTTTCTTCCGTTTGCATTTTAATTACAAAAAGTTTTATACTATCCATTAATTGCTTACCCCTTAACCCCATATTTTTCATGGTGTCATTAATATCATAATTATTTTTTTTAAATATTACAAGCCCTGTTGATAGAATCGCCAATTTATTGTGGATCAAAACAAGTAAAGTATCAAATGTTTTTTGCTGCGATGTGTTATCATCAATTATCAAACGAAGTTTGTTTATAGTGGAATCCAGTAGCCGCGGTGCTTTATAATAATCATCCAAAAATCTTTCGTCTTTTATAACGAGATAACCTCTAAATGATGATTCGCCATCTTTCATTTCCGACAAAACATCATCCAGTGTATTTTTAACTTCGTCGGTATGGTTAACCCAGTTTTGCTGGTTAAGTACCTGTTGTGAGCTGTAGAAAGTAAGTATGTAGGAAATAAGCAAAAGAATAAATGCTGTAAGATATCCCCAGCGAACTTTGTCACCTAATTTAATGAAATTGGTTAGCATAATTTTTTTGAAGATTGTTTAAAATTATGTGGCTCCAAATATACTTATGTTATCCTGATATATACTTATTACAATCTTTTACCAAGGAAAAGAAGAGGATTCGGTGGTATAAAAATTGTCGTATAATTTTCTTAAATAAAGAATATAAAATTTTATAAAGAAAATTTATTACTAACTCATAAAAAAATTAATATGGCAAAGTATTCAAAAAAAGCCGGCGAAAAAGTAGAGAGGGCTATGCATGAAAAAAAAGAAGGCAAATTAAAAAGCGGACGCAGCGGTAAAAAAGTTACCAGCCGCAAGCAGGCAATAGCTATTGGCTTATCTGAGGCACGAAAAGATGGCGCAAAAGTTCCTAAAAAATCTTCTTCAAAAAGCGTAAAGAAAAAGCCCGGGCCTAAAAAAGGATCTTAAAAGGAACCACATTAATTTTCTAATTAAAGCAGATGTAGCCTAAATGCCACATCTACACTTTATTTCTCTACTCTTACTTTTTGGCTTTACCAATAATCCAAAAGATAATTGCTATAATAACTACAACTATTATTACACCTACCGCAACCCCGGTTTTAAATATATCAGCAATTGCCTGGCAGCTACTGGTTGTTGTAATTATAAATAACAATAAAGAAGTGAGCAATAATGCATTGTTTTTTTTCATGATATTTATTTTTTTATTTTAGTAATAGCAGAATTCCTTTCCAATTTACTTATATTATTTCTGTGTGCTTCATCAATTGAATGGGTACTAAATACATTTTTTTCTTTTTGAGATAATTGTGCAAGATGAGTATAAAATTTTTTAATCGTATCAAGCTCTTCATCGGTAAGATCTTCAATTGCAATAAGCCTGTTACTGGCGTCGCAATTAGCAGCAATTAACTCATTTAATTTTAATTGTATTGCAACAGTATCTTTATTTTGAGAATGCTGAATTACAAACACCATCAAAAAAGTAATGATCGTTGTTCCCGTATTTATTACTAACTGCCATGTATCAGAAAAATGGAAAATAGGACCTGTAATAGCCCAAATTATTATTACCAATGCGGCAATAATAAACGCTGCCGGCTTACCGGTTGCTTTTGTTACCAGGTTAGAGAATCTGTTAAAGAATTTAGACAATGCACCTTTTTTCCGCTTTTTCATAATACTTTTTCTAAAAATAGTTAAAAGCCCTAATGGGTTTAAATATTATTAATTCACTTTTTATTTTCTTCATATTTAAAATGCAAAATGAGCAACATGGCATTTATTAAAAAAGAAAAACAGTTGGAAAGAATTATAGGTAAATCATTTCTTAAAAATCCATACCAAATCCAGCATGCTATGCCACTCATTAAAACCAGAATCATTACCAGGGAAATATCTTCTGCCTTTTTTTCTTTAAATGTTTTAATAAGCTGCGGCAGCATTGAAATAGCAGTTAAAATGCCTGCCACAATGCCCACTACAGTTATAAATCCTGTTACCATTAAAAAAATCTTTCAAAATAATTATTTTAAAGAACTAATTCTTATTAAGAAAAAGTCAGGCCATAATTACAGCCTGACTTAAATCCACTTTTTACCTACGTTTTAAAATTCTGATAAATAAACTGCTTTGGTAAACGGCTCAAAATTATACTTGATTTCTAACGATTGCCGCATTAACGAAGTGGATATATCTATTTCCTTACCCTTTTTTATTTGTGTATTTTCTCTTTGAATTTTCCCATTAGATGATGCAATAAAAAAGAACACCCAAAATAAAGGCAATATCATTTCCTTACTTAATAATGCTTTATTTTTTATTTGTTTCATGGTAATTATTCTGCTGATGCCTCTACATTAATATTATTCTCAGCTATGCTGGTTAATAGTTCATCGGCTTCTTTTTCTTCTCCTAAAGTTTGCATCATTAATTCAGCTATATCATTTTTACCTAAAGTTTTTGCAAGCTGTGCAAGGCTGCCGTAAGTAGCAATTTCATAGTGTTCAACTTTTTGTGCTGCCATAATTAAACCCACATCTCTGGTTAAAGTACCACCATCAGTATCTTCAATTATACTTTCACCTTCTTTGGTTAGTCCATCCATAGCCTCACATTTTTTTGCTTGTGCTTTTTTTCCTAACATTTCAAATGCACGCTCTAATCTTGTTACATGTTCTTTTGTTACTTTAAGGTGATCCGAAAAAGATTGCTTCAATTCTGCTGATGTTGCCGCCTTTTCCATTTTAGGCAATGCCTTAGTAAGGTGTTTTTCTGCCCAATAAATATCTTTTAATTCATCAATAAATAATTCTTCCAGCAATCCTGATTGATCTTGCTGTGATGAAGATTTTAATTTTTTTGTTGAACTATTACTTCCGGAAGATGATTTTGGACTTTTATTAGAAGTATTTGAAGAACTGCTTTTACTTTTTGTTTGTGCCATAAGTTAACTTTAAATGATTAAGATTTCATATGTCCCTAAAAAGATTATGCCAGAAATTGTTCCTTAAACTTCAACAACAGAAAGTAGTTGTAGAAGAAATAACTAAAAGAATCCTACCATTTAATCAAATAATTTTCTCCTCATTTTGGGAAAAAAAATACTCAAATGCAAAATAAGATTTTACTAATTTGTATCATTTTCAGTTAACCCTAAAACCCTTGGCAGCACTGCATTTAGGCCTGTAATATTTTATTAAAGTAAGTTTGGCAAAATATTTAATATACCTTATACTCAGAAACTACATTTATTAAAATTTAAAACCACAAATTATGGGCTCAGGAAAAGTATTAGCAAGCGTATTAGCAGGTGCCGCAGCAGGTGCCATATTAGGAATTTTATTTGCGCCCGATAAAGGCACTGAAACACGTAAAAAAATTGCCGAAAAAGGGGCAGGTTTGGCTGACTCTGTAAAAGGAAAAGTTAGTGAGTACACTGATGCTATTTCAGAAAAATATGATTCAGTAAAAGACAAAATAACAGGACTGGCATCTGAAGGTAGGGACATGCTCAACCAGGCCAAAGGTGGCGCAAGTGAAAGAGGTTCTTCAATGAAAGCAGACGTTAGAAACTCAATGAATTCATAAGATATTTTTTTGACTTCATTGAACGTATAAACAAGTTCCGGCGATAAATAATGAGTATGGAAAATCAATCAACCTCTATTGAAACATTAATAGAGAGAGTTAAGAGTTATGTTGAAACAAGAATTGATTTATTAAAGTTAAAAGCCATTGATAAATCATCTTCTTTTTTATCGTTACTCATTACCATGATTGTAGTGATATTGATAGCCCTCATTTTTTTTATATTTCTCAATATTGGTATTGCACTTTACCTGGGCGATTTATTAGGTAAGTCTTACTTCGGATTTTTTATCATTGCCGGATTTTATATTATCGCCGGACTTGTTATTTTTTCTCTGCGTGTAAAACTTCTTAAAACTCCAATTATAAATGCAATGATTAAAAAATTAGTGGAGTAAAAGTTTAAACAATTGCAATATGAAAAAAATACATACGGCAGAAGAATTAAAAAATGCAATTCTTGAATTAGAAGCAAAAAAAATTGTAACAGAAGAAGCGCTTAAAAGGCAGTTTCATGAAACCCTTGAAACATTTAAACCTGCGAACATTGTAAAAAATACTGTATCAGAAGTATCAGCATCCCCGCAATTCCGTCATAATATTTTAAACCTTGCATTAGGCCTTGGAGCCGGATATGTAACTAATAAAATAGCAGTTGGTAAAAAAGCGGGATTATTTGCAAGAACTTTAGGTACTGCTTTGCAATTTGGTGTTGCCAGTCT
>JALYYX010000407.1 GCA_030946075.1 Bacteroidota bacterium
TTTGTATGTTGAGCATGCAAAACAATTAGGATATCTTCTTGCAGAAAAAAATATTACGCTTGTGTATGGCGGAAGCAATAAGGGAATTATGGGAGAACTTGCTAATGCAGCATTGGAAAGGAATGGAAAAGTGATAGGTGTAATGCCTAAAGTTTTGGTTGAGTGGGAACACCAACACTTAGGGTTAACGGAATTACATGAAGTTGCAGATATGCATGTACGCAAAGCATTTATCTATGAAAAGTGTGATGCAGCGCTGGTTTTGCCCGGCGGCTATGGAACGCTTGATGAATTTTTTGAAATGCTTACATGGAACCAGTTAAGCATTCATAATAAAAAAATATTTGTATTGAACAGTGGAGGATTTTATGATCATTTGATATTGCATCTTAAAAAAATGGAAGAAGAAAAATTTTTGTATGATTCGTTTGTAGAGAGAATGACGATTGTAAATGAGCCAAACGACTTAAGATTTTAAAGTTTATATACAACATTAGATAGGATGAATTTTTATTAAATACAAAAGTTTTTTCTTTAGCACCTATCGCCTAACTTGTTGAGACACTTTCTTCACATTTATCAACTTTTGTTTATGAGATCGCTTTTAATTTTATTGTTTTGCATTCCGGTGTTTTGTAAATCGCAATCACTCCCTTCTATTCAGGATAAAACGAAAAACTATACACCTCATAAAGGCTTTTTCAATTTTTATTGGGATGATAAAACGGGAAAGATATTTCTCGAAATAAATCATTTGGACTCTGAATTTCTGTATGTAACATCACTGCCTGCAGGTCTTGGATCAAATGATTTGGAATTAGACCGGGGGAAATTAGGAAAAACATCTATCCTGAAATTTACAAGAGCAGGCAATAAAATTTTATTGATAGAACCAAACTTTAGATACCGTGCGGTTACAAATAACACCGCAGAAAAAAGAGCTGTAGAGCAATCCTTTGCCCAGTCAGTAATTTGGGGCTTTAGCACAGAGGCAGAAAACAATGGGAATGTATTAATTGATGCTACAAATTTTCTTTTAAGAGATGCGATGCAGGTGTCATCAACTTTAAGAAGAACGAACCAGGGAAGCTATAGTGTTGATGCCTCAAGAAGTGCTTTATATCTTGAAAGAACAAAAAATTTCCCCCTCAATACTGAATTTGAATCTACAGTTACGTTTGTAAATAATGATGGCAGGCCCGGCAATTTTGTTGCTTCGGTTACACCGGCAGCGGATGCCATTACGCTACGTATTCATCATTCATTTGTGCAATTACCTGATAATAATTATAAGCCAAGATTGTATGATGCCCGATCTCCTTATGGAGCAAGAGCGTTTATGGATTACAGCACACCGGTTACAGAACCTATTCAAAAATATTTTATTGCACGGCATCGTCTTGAGAAAAAAGATCCAAATGCAAAAATGAGTGAAGCTGTAAATCCCCTTATTTATTATCTGGATAACGGAACACCTGAACCCATACGAAGTGCTTTACTGGAAGGCGCCCGATGGTGGAATCAGGCTTTTGAAGCAGCCGGTTATATAAATGCTTTTCAGGTAAAAGTTTTACCGGACAGTGCAGACCCAATGGATATTCGATACAATATAATAAACTGGGTTCATCGCTCCACAAGAGGATGGTCAATGGGCCAATCAGTAGTTGATCCCCGAACGGGAGAGATCATAAAAGGCAGTGTAATACTCGGCTCACTCCGGGTAAGGCAGGATTATTTAATTGCACAAGGGTTGCTTGCACCTTTTGCAAACGGAATACCAGCCGATAATAAAATGCTGCAAATGGCTTTACAAAGGTTAAAGCAATTGGCTGCGCATGAAACAGGACACACGTTGGGATTGATGCATAATTATATTTCCAGCTCTCAAAATCGTGCAAGTGTTATGGATTATCCGCCGCCTGTTGTTTCAATAAATAATAAAAATGAAATTGATTTGAGTGATGCTTATACAAACGAAATTGGTGCATGGGATAAAGTTTCTATAAGATATGGATATGAAGAATTTCCGGCAGGAACAAATGAACAAATGGAACTTGATAAAATTTTAAAAGATGCTGCAAAAAATGGATTGACTTTTATTTCGGACAGGGATGCCCGTGATCCGGGCGGCCTGCATCCAAATGCACATTTGTGGGACGCAGGTAAGGATGCTGTAAGCGGATTAAAAAGTATTATGAAAGTGAGAGAGAAAGCGCTTGCTCAATTTGGAGAAAATAATATTCCCAAAGGAACACCTATGGCAATGCTGGAAGATGTTTTAGTGCCTGTTTATTTATGGCACCGCTACCAGTTAGAAGCGGTTTCCAAAATTGTAGGAGGATTGTATTACACCTATGCAATAAAAGGTGATGGGCAAATGATAACATCGGCAGTATCTAAACAAGAACAACTAAATGCTTTGAATAGCTTAGTGGATTGTTTGAGCCCAAAAATTTTGGAATTACCCCAAAGCATCATAAAACTTATACCTCCAAGACCAGCGGGTTACGATTACAACAGGGAATTATTCAACAGAAGAACCGGGCTTGCTTTCGATCCCCTGGCCGCCGCAGAAACAGCTGCTGACCTTCCATTATCTTTCTTATTTAATATTGATCGCCTAAACCGTATGGTGCAATACCAGGCAGAAAATAATGGCTTAGGTATTGATGAAATGACAACTGGTTTAATTAATGCAACATGGAAAACTCCGGCGCTAAAAGGTTTACAGCAATTAATTTTAAAACAAAATCAGCAATTATTGCTAACATATCTTTTGTATGTTTCAGTAAATGATGATGCCTCTTTTGCAACAAAAGCTGCAGTGCTAAAAGCGCTGAATGAAATTAAAAATTTAATTAACGGGCAATTAAACTCAGCCACTGATAAAGGCTATTATTTACTTACATTGGAAAGAATGAAAGCTCCTGAAAAAGCTAAACCAACTTTGCATATTGTTGCTCCGCCTGGTTCGCCAATCGGATGCGATTTGGATTAATAAATCCAATAAAAGATTTGTGATGAATTAGGGAAAAATTAATTATTAAAACATTTACTTTCTTCTTCTGTTCAATCCAATATTAATTCCGGCTCTTATAATTGGAAGAAGATTGCCATAACCATCTATGTATGGTGAATTCTTATCTTTTACCACATCTATCAAAATACTTAAATAAGAAAACGAATTTTTGTCGGATCGGGAAGTGGTATAACCACCACCCAGCAATAGGCTTGGCGCATGAAGATTTGCTTTTTTATTACTTGCACTGGTGTTATATGGAATATATTTTTGAGCTATAAAATTATATTCCGGTTGTGCCTGTAGAAAGAGGAAATGAACGGGATAAATTCTTGTAAAAACGCCTGCGCCATAAACAGTAGTCCGATACTTATTATTATAAATATCCCGCTGGCTTTGGTATTCAAAATTTGCAACTGCTGCAGCATCAACCCACTTGGCAATTGTATAGCCATAATGGGGATGAAGACCTGCATTAAAACTACCATTGCCAAGAGCTAAAGAAATACTTCCGCCGGTAAACCAATTGGATGGGTCGTAAGTATTTTTATTTTCTTTTTGCGCTGATAAATTAATTGCGCATAGCAAACTGAATACTAGGGGAACTATAGGTTTAAATATTTTCATGATACGATTAATTAATCAAAAATCTTTCCAGCATTTAAAATATTATTGGGATCAAAAACCTTTTTTATTCCCCGCATTAATTCTATCTGTGTTTTATCAAAAACAATATCCATAAAGCTTTTTTGTATCAAACCAATTCCATGTTCACCACTGATGGTGCCTCCCAACTTTTTTACTAATGTGAATAATGCCCGCAGAGATTCTATTATCTGCGGATCATCCTGGCTGTTTTCAGTGCCTTCTTTTTTTATACGAATGTGTAAATTTCCATCGCCGGCATGACCGTAGCACACTGCTTTAAAACCAAATTGTATTCCCAATTCTTTCACCCCTCTCACCAAAGCAGGCAGCTCAGCACGGGGCACTACTGTATCTTCTTCAATTGTATAGCCATCAATCTTTACTGCCTCTGCGACTCTCCTTCTAAGCTTCCACAGTTCTGCTTTTTGCGTTGCATTGTCAGCAAAATAAATCTCACCGCAATCGTATTGATTCAGTAATTCTGAAATTGCTTCCATTTCCTGCATCAATGTGTCTAAATGGTTGCCATCTACTTCAATTATCAAATGGGCAGCTGTATCTTCAGTAATAGGCACTGCAGTACTCTCAACAAATTTGCTTACTATTAAAAGAGCATCTATTTCCATTAGCTCCAAACCACTTGGTGTATATCCTGCTCTGAAAATTGCACTTACAGCCTCGCTTGCTTTTTCCAAACTTTTAAATGGTACGAGCATCAGCAAATCGTACATTGGTAATGGAATTAATTTCAAAACAATTTTTGTAACAATTGCCAATGTTCCTTCGCTGCCAACCATCAATTGCGTAAGGTTATAACCTGTAGAATTTTTTAAAACATTTGC
>JALYYX010000422.1 GCA_030946075.1 Bacteroidota bacterium
TTAAAATTATTTCCTGGAACGTGAATTAAAAAATTCAGGATTAAAAGATTCTACAAAGGTGCGCTTACAGTTGCAACAATTGCCCCGTCAATACTGCTTAAGCCTGCAATGTATAAGGCAAGAAGTATAAGCTTGATGGCTTTTACTAAAAAAATTACTCACCAGCGGATTGTACGATCTTCTCTTTATTTGTTTTTGAAATAACGATGTATGCGATATGAGCTGGTGTTGTAAAATTATAATTTGAAAGTACTTAAAAGTACTCAACGTATTACTCACAGCGATTTGATTTCCTTTGTATTATTTTGATATGAAATGTGAAAAAAAAGGCAGTAAAACCTTGATTTTACTGCCTTATAGAGGATTTTGATTCCTCAAATGGTCGGGGCGGCAAGATTCGAACTTGCGACCTCCACATCCCAAATGTGGCGCGATAACCGGGCTACGCTACGCCCCGATTTATTTCGGTTATCTGTTATTCTATGCAAGGTTGCGGAGAGGGTGGGATTCGAACCCACGGTACAGTTTAACCCGTACGACGATTTAGCAAACCGTTCCTTTCGGCCACTCAGGCACCTCTCCTTAATTAATAATTTAAGGGGTGGCAAAAATACACTATCAATTTAAAAGTAAAAAGTAAAAATGAAGTATTTTAAATAAGCAAATTACATTGCAGCTAACTGCACTTTTTGCTGTAGCTCAATTACACTTTCTTTAAAAAGCGTATCAGTATCCATAAGGTCTTTTACTGTTTGGCAACTATGTATAACGGTTGTATGATCACGTCCGCCGAAATGTTCGCCAATGGTTTTGAGAGAATTTTTTGTAAATGCTTTTGCAAGGAACATTGAAATTTGCCTTGCCTGTACAATTTCACGCTTTCGTGTTTTTTGTAATAACTTATCATACGGCACATCAAAGTAATCACATACCATTTTTTGTATGGTATCAATAGTAATTTCTTTTGATGATGATTTTACAAAATTGCGTAACACTTTTTTGGCTAATTCAAGATCTATTTCTCTTTTATTGAGCGAAGATTGTGCCAAGAGAGATATTAATGCACCCTCTAATTCACGGATGTTATTTTGTATATTATAGGCAATATATTTCACCACTTCCTTTGGCATTTCAAGACCATCATTCTTCATTTTCTTTTCAAGAATTTCGATCTTGGTATCATAATCTGGAATTTGAAGATCTGCACTGAGGCCCCATCTAAAACGACTTAATAATCTTTCCTGAACACCTTCTAAATCTTTAGGCGGTTTATCAGAAGTTAATATTAATTGTTTGCCACTCTGATGCAGGTGATTGAAGATAGCAAAAAATGCATCCTGCGATTTTTCTGCACGGATAAAAAATTGTACATCATCAATTATCAATACATCAATCAACTGATAAAAATGTATGAAATCATTTATTGCATTGTTACGGCTATGATCTACAAACTGGTTAATAAATTTTTCAGAACTTACATATAATACAACTTTATTATTATGTAATCTTTTCACTTCATTTCCTATTGCCTGTGCAAGATGGGTTTTACCTAAACCAACCCCACCATAAATTACAAGTGGGTTAAAAGAAGTTGAACCTGGTTTTTCTGCAACGGTTTTACCTGCACGGCGTGCAACCCTGTTGCAGTCACCTTCAATATAAGCATCAAATACATAGGTAGGATTTAATTGGGCATCTATTTGCATTTTTTTTAAACCCGGTATTACAAATGGATTTTTAACCGGATTATTTATAACTAAAGGAAAATCCATTTCGTTGTTTGAATATGATTTATAACCATGCCCCGGAACATCCATTGTCAGCGGTTTATTGCTGCTGTTACCACTATCAACCATTATCCTGTATTCAAGCCTTGCCTCTTTGCCCAATTCTCTTTTTAAAGTTTTTGCAAGAAGGTTTACATAATGCTCTTCAATATACTCATAAAAAAACTGGCTAGGTACCTGAATGGTTAAAATTTTTTCTTTTAATAGAACAGGTTTTATCGGTTCGAACCATGTTTTAAAATGCTGCCACTCTACGATATCTTTTATAATATTGAGACAATTGTGCCAAACTTTATCGCAAGCTTTCTCCATTATTCCATTAGCCGTTTTAGTAGAGTTAAAGAAGTCCGTTTCCGTAGGTTCAAAAAAAAATTCTTAAAAAAAATATTTTAAAAGAAAAATTTTTTGAGTGGACAGCGAATATCAAAATAATTTATTGAAAAAAAAATTTTTTATTTTCTTGTTTTTTTGGTTTTATCTACAGTATTGATTTTCGATGAAAATATTCTTTATTTTAAAGATATTTTCATAATTGTCGAAAAAAATTGTATTATGGCAAACAATGAATTATTTAATCTGTATCAGAATTTTCTTTTTAATTTCCGATTATTAATCATTACTTCAATTGGAATGTTTTATGCTATCTTTAATACCCTAAAAAAATATTTATGAGTTATGAATTAAGCGGCAAATTAATTGCAAAGTACGATACTGTTCAACGCACTGAAACTTTTAAAACAAGAGAATTTGTTGTAGAAAAATCAGAAGAGATTAATGGCAGAATAATTACAAATTATGTAAAGTTTCAATCTGTACAGGATAGAACAAATATCATTGATAAATTAAACATTGGTGACGAAGTAAAAGTTTATTTTAACATTAAAGGAAGTAAGTGGGAAAAAAACGGCCAAACAAATTATATTACTAATTTAGATGCCTGGAGAATTGAACAAATGCTACAAACTAATACAGCGCAATCCGCTGATGACGGGCATTTGGAGCCACTGGATACTTTTTCATCTGCGCCATCCGATGTTGTTGATGATCTTCCATTTTAATGTAAAGTATTTGAAACGGATTTCAGGATAATACCTGACTCTTATAATATGCAACAGAAAATTTCTCTTAAACTTCTGCCTTCTGAAGCGGCAGATTCTTCTTTTGTAAAAAACATAATTGCCAAATCTTCAGGCAAACAAGAAAACGAAATTTACGGCTATCATATCCTTAAACGTTCAATTGATGCAAGAGGGAAAACCGTTTGGATCAATCTTACTGTAAATGCATTTATCAATGAACCATTTCATCAAAGAAAGATTCAGCGATTTAATTTTAAAGATGTTTCCGCAAGTGCAAAAAAAGTTGTTATAATTGGTGCAGGTCCTGCAGGATTATTTGCTGCATTAAAATTAATTGAGAAAGGTATTAAGCCAATTATTTTGGAAAGAGGAAAAGATGTAAGAGCAAGAAGAAGAGACCTTGCAGTATTAAATAAAGAAGGCATTATAAATTCTGAAAGTAATTATTGTTTTGGTGAAGGAGGTGCAGGCACTTACAGCGATGGAAAGCTTTACACGAGAAGCGATAAGCGTGGTGATGTTGAAAGAATATTACACCTGTTTATTCATTTTGGTGCAGAGGAAAATATTTTGTCAGATGCCCATCCGCATATCGGAACAAATAAGCTGCCCCAGATAATTACGGCCATGCGAAAACAAATTGAAGACTGTGGCGGAGTTTTTTTATTCGAAAAAAAAGTTGTTGATTTTATTATTTCCAATGATAAAATAAATGCTGTAAAAACTGCCGATGATAATTTGTTTAATGCAGATGCATTTATTTTAGCATCAGGGCATTCTGCAAGAGATATTTTTACTTTATTAAATAAACAAAATATTTTAATTGAGGCCAAGCCTTTTGCATTAGGCATTCGCATTGAACACACACAAAATTTGATTGATAAAATTCAATACCACAACAATAAAGAAAACATTTTGCCCCCTTCTTCTTATGGTTTGGTTGAGCAGGTGAATGGTAAAGGTGTTTTTTCATTTTGTATGTGCCCCGGCGGAATAATTGCTCCTGCTGCAACAAACGATAATGAAATTGTTGTAAACGGGTGGAGCCCTTCAAAAAGAAATAATCCTTTTGCAAACAGCGGTATTGTTGTGCAGGTTGAAGTTGATGATGCATTGAAACCTATTGGCAATAAGCAACCGTCAATTGAAAAAGATTCGCCTTTATTGCTAATGGAATTTCAAAAAATGATTGAACAAAAAGCATTTGCAGAAGGTGGTGGCAAATTTGTTGCACCTGCACAGCGAATGGTTGATTTTGTAGAAAATAAAATTTCATCTTCATTACCTGATTGTTCTTATTTACCGGGAATACATTCGGCTGATATAAAAAATATTTTACCGCCTTTTATTTCAGAAAGATTACAAGTTGCTTTAAAATTATTCGGCAAAAAAATGAATGGTTATTTTACCAATGAAGCCGTGCTTGTTGCAACTGAAAGCAGAACATCTTCTCCTGTTCGGATACCAAGAGATGGTATAACATTATCACATCCGCAAATAAAAAACTTATACCCATGCGGAGAAGGCGCCGGTTATGCAGGTGGAATTGTAAGTGCAGCTATGGATGGAGAAAAAGTAGCACAGCAGCTTGCAAATATTTTCATTCATAAGTAATACTTTTACTAATCACATATTTAATTAATTGCTATTCATGAATATTCTTGAATTACATAATTTGAAAAAATATTATGCTACACAAAAAGCTGTAGACGATATAAGTTTTTCAATTGAAGAGGGAAGCATCTTTGGTTTACTTGGACCGAACGGCGCAGGAAAAACTACATTACTTCGAATGATAACAGGAATATTTTATCCTGATAGCGGTGAAATTAATTTTAATGGAAAAAAATTTAATCCTGTAAATGATATTTTTAAAATTGGTTACATGCCGGAAGAAAGAGGCTTGTATAAAAAGATGAAAATTGGTGAACAGGCTTTATATCTGGCGCAATTGAAAGGATTGGGCCGGAATGATGCAATGAAAAAAATTAAGGAATGGTTTATAAAATTTGAAATGCAAAGCTGGTGGAATAAAAAAGTAGAAGATCTCAGCAAGGGAATGAGCCAGAAGTTGCAATTTGTTACTACGGTTTTGCATGAGCCGCCATTGCTAATACTTGATGAACCCTTTAGTGGTCTTGATCCTGTGAATAGCAATTTAATTAAAGATGAAATTTTTAAACTATCAAAAAAAGGAACAACAATAATTTTTAGCACGCATAGGATGGAACAGGTTGAAGAAATTTGCGACCACATTGTTTTAGTAAATAAGGGAAATAAGATTTTAGATGGAAGTGTAAAACAAATAAAACAAATTTTTAAAGAAAATTTATTTAAAATAGGTTTTGAACAAATGCCTGAAACAATTGACAGCAAAGGGTTTGAGATAATCCATCAGGAAAATACTGAACTTATTGTAAAAATTAAAGACGGGTATACGCCTTCATTAATTCTACAGAATTTTTTAAAGCAAAATGCCGGCATTATTTCCTTTAATGAAATTTTGCCATCGCTAAATGATATTTTTATTAAAAAAGTAAATGAAACAGAAGCTACAAGAAAGTTCCAGCAAGTTTAAAAAGTTCCTATCCTCTAAACTTTCTAAACCCTCTAAACTTTCTAAACCCTTTAAACTACTAAACTTACGAAACCAACTATGAGCAAAGTCTGGCTTATCATAAAAAGAGAATATTTAACAAGAGTTAGAAATAAAACATTTATTCTTTCTACAATTCTTCTCCCATTATTTTTTATAGGATTCATTGCTGCATCTGCATACTTTTCTATAAAGAGTATAGATAATGAAACCATTGCTGTAAAAGATGATAATGGACTTTTTAAAAATAATTTCAAAAGTGACAATATTATAAAATATGAATTTCCGGCAGATGTTAATGCGAATAACTTTAAACAAAAGGGCTTCTCTGCGTTTTTAAATATTCCGAAAGATTTTGATTCACATTCAGATTCCATTACACTTATTTCTGACAAACAATTGGGAATGGCTTCGGAAGATAAAATAAAAAATCAAATTAATCTTGCAATTAAAAACCGTGCATTTCTTGCAAAGAATATTGATAAAAAAGTGCTCGACTCTATTAATAATCTGGATGAAGAAAAACTATATAAATTCAGACCTGTAATAAAGAAAGGAAATACTGTTCAGCAATCAAACTCAGGTCTGGCTTATGGTATAGGTTTTGGCAGCGGCATTCTTATTTATATAACGTTATTTATTTACGGCGCTGCAGTAATGCGTGGAGTTATGGAAGAAAAAATGAATCGCATTGCAGAAGTGATCATAAGCTCTGTAAGGCCTTTTCAATTAATGATGGGTAAAATAATTGGTATTGCTGCTGTAGGTTTAACACAATTGTTTATTTGGATGATATTGATAATGGTATTGACTTCGGCAGCAAGCGGTTTTTTATCGCATGATGTTTTGCAACATGCTCAAAATATAAATAATTCCATGCCATCAGGCGGTAATTCAGCAGCCATGAATATTTTATCTGCTAAAAATACTTTTGTTGGCGCTAACTGGGCATTAATTCTTCCATGCTTTTTATTTTATTTTATTGGGGGATATTTATTTTATGCGGCATTATTTGCAGCGGTGGGAAGTGTAGTAAACGAAGACCCGCAGGAAGCGCAATCATTAATGTTACCGATTACTATGCCAATTATTTTATCTTTTGTAATAATGACTACGGCTGCTGCCAACCCCAATTCGCAACTTGCAGTATGGGCAAGTATTATTCCTTTTTCATCACCAATTGTAATGATGGCGAGGGTTCCGTCTGGCAGTGTACCGCTGTGGCAACTCACACTTTCAATTTTCTCACTTATTGCTGGATTTATTTTAACCACAATGCTTGCTGCCAAAATTTATCGTACAGGTATTTTATTGTATGGCAAAAAAGTTACTCTTAAAGAAATGAGCAGGTGGTTGTTTAGAAAATCATAATGCTGATGCTGTAGTTGTAGTTGTGGTAACTGTGGTTTTGGATGTATTGCCAAAAATTGCTTTGCTTACTTCCTGTTTTATAAATGTGAGTATAATACCAGCTATTGATAAACCTGCAATAACAATTGAGCCAATAAAAAATCCTAATAACCCGTACATCATTGCAGATTTACTTTGACTATCGTAAGGAGGATCCGGCTTATCTAAAATTTTAATAAGCGGAGTTGCTTTCTGTAATTTATATGCTGCATTTTCCCGGTTTGCAACGGCCTGTGCATACTGGCTGCGAATCATTTGCTTATCGGCTAAAAGATTTTCTGTAGGCACTCTGTACTCAAGCTTATTTGTATTAGTAAATAAGGTTCGTTTATCAATTGAGATTAACTGGTAATCTTTTGCTCCCATTACTCTTTTTAATGAATCAGCTTTATTAACTGCAAAGTCATAATCCCGCTGTGCTTTTTCTTTTTTTAGATTGATATAAAACTCTGATATTTTATCAATGAATTCGTTACTGATAACCTGTACCAAAGGCTCACTTCTTCCTGCGTAGGTAAGCACAAGCACATTATTTTTATTTATTGTTGCAGTTAATCCGGACTGTAAAACCTGTCCGCCCCAAACCTTTAACCGGTCTGGATTTGGAGGCATCACTATTTTTGGTTCCATCCATCCCAGATGATGGTTTATATCATCAATTAAAAGTGCTGCAATTGTTTTATTACCCATTGATGGAACAACAGTAGATGCTACTGCCTCACCGGTAGCACGGCTTTTAGATAATTCCACAATATTAATTGAGGCGTCATCACTAAAACTTTTGGAATCAGAACCACCCAACAACATGCTTATTGCAGATGACGTATTACTGCTTTCAGGAGAACTTGTTAAAGGAAAAACGGTTGCCTTGGAAGTATAAGTAACAGGTGTTTTTTTTGCATACAAAGCTAATAATGCTGCCACTATTAACCCCATAGCAAGAATTACAAGTCCAAATTTTTTTAAACGTTTTAAAATAAGCCGTGTAAGATCAGATGTTGTCACGTTTAGTTTTTTATTTACTGAAACTTTTAATTAATAAAAATGTAAGAACCGCGGGAACTACAGTTGTTGCAAGTTGCCCTGCAAAATCACCTATTACATGGCCTTCCGGTTTTAAAGGGACTATAATTGTGCTTCCTTCTTCTACGGGTGGATAGAAGTGAAAGAATCCGAAATTTTTTGTTCGCCTGCTTGTTCCGTTTGCATAAGTAACATATACTCTTTTTCTCCACGGACGAACGCCGAATCCTCCTGCCTTATCAATGTAATATCCAACGTCTGTATGTTCCTTATCAAAAAATATTTTTAGCGCTGATTGAACTGCGCCCTTTACATTAACCAACGGATTTATTTCAGGAATATATACTACATCACTATCCTGTAAAACCAAATCGTACTTTGAATTTTTATATTTTAAGGCCTTGTAAAGATCAATACTAACGGGCTCTTCAGGATTATAAATTATGCTGTCAACAATTCTTCCTGATGTATCTTTTATATATTTTATGCTTGCAATTTTGGAATAAATATCTTCCCTGACCCCTATATTTTTTTTGCGGTATAAAATTGCTCCGGATAAATTCGCATTATCTTTTAATCCGCCTGCCCTGGTAATAAATGAAGACAGTGTTTCGTATTTATTTAGTCTAGGATAGGGGCCGGGATATTTTATCTGGCCTTCAAGAGTAATATTTTGTTGCAATTCGAATGTGGGATTTTTTCTTACGAAAACCTGATCGTAAGGTTTAAGAATAATTTTTTCTGATGCTGAATCCAGTTCAAGATTAGGTAAAATATTATAAGATTTGGTAACAGTTTTGGTAGGCTTTAAACCTTTTTGTGCAGAGTCAATATCTACGATGCTCGATATTTCAACTCTGCCAAACTCCGCAGATGGTTTTAATCCGTTTGCTAAATAAATCAGATCTTTTAAAGTCATTCCGCCATACTTAGGAATTTTACCGGGCTTGCGCACTTCTCCATCAATTGATACGTATTGTTTTTCAGTAAATTGGTTTCGGTTAAAAACCTCAATAACATCATTGGGATCTATCTGTATATTATACCTGCTGTTATTATTTTTATTTAATTCACTCAGGCTTATATCAAATTTATCCGGTTTTAAATTAGTAGAATCTCCGGCGCCTTTGTACACGTAAGCCCGCTCTACATAAGCATTTGGAGTGATACCTCCGGCCCTGTTAATTACATCAAACAATCTATCTCCTTTTCTTATTTCATACACTCCCGGATATGCCACTTCTCCTCTAAGAATTACTTTATTTGTTAATCCTAAATTAATCGGATTAACAACAACCATATCTCCGTTATAAAGGGGCTCATCAACAATTTTATTTCCTGTTTTTAAACCTATTGCATTAAAGTTTACATTATTAATTGTTTGCTTTTCATTTACATTACGAATAATAACACCACCGGATGCATAAGCATCAGGAGTGAAGCCACCTGTATATCTTAGCAGATCTCTAAATCCTTCATTTGC
>JALYYX010000427.1 GCA_030946075.1 Bacteroidota bacterium
TAAAATCTATGATAAAAAAAATTTTGCTTGTTGCAGGAATAATCTCAACACAACTGTTGCATGCACAGGAATCGAAGATGAAATTGTTTGTTGATGCTTTGATGAAGAAAATGACGCTTGATGAAAAACTCGGGCAATTAAATTTATTAACGCCTGGTGGTGGTGTAGCAACAGGTGCAGTAGTGAGCAGCGGCGTTGAACAAAAAATAAGAGCGGGGAGTGTTGGAGGATTGTTTGGAGTGATTGGTGTGGAGAAGATAAGGCAGGCGCAGGAACTTGCTGTGAAAAATTCACGGCTGCACATTCCGTTAATTTTTGGATCTGATGTGATACATGGATACAAAACTACATTTCCAATTCCGCTTGGGTTGAGTTGCAGTTGGGATACAGCAATGATTGAATACAGTGCAAGAGTTGCTGCAACTGAAGCAAGTTCAGATGGCTTGTGTTGGGTGTTTTCTCCTATGGTTGATATAGCCCGTGATCCACGCTGGGGGCGGATTGCAGAGGGCGCAGGTGAAGATCAATTTTTAGGTTCTGCCATTGCAAGAGCTATGGTGAAAGGTTACCAGGGCAATGATCTTTCTGCAAATAATACTGTGATGGCTTGTGTAAAACATTATGCATTGTATGGCGCTGCAGAAGCCGGTCGTGATTACAACACAACCGACATGAGCCGCATAAAAATGTATGAATATTATTTGCCACCGTACAAAGCTGCTGTTGATGCAGGTGTTGGAAGTGTGATGAGTTCTTTTAACGAGGTAGATGCAGTGCCGGCATCTGCAAACAAATTTTTAATGACAGATGTATTGAGAACACAATGGGGATTTAAAGGTTTTGTAGTAACAGACTACACGGCAATAAATGAAATGATCGAACATGGTCTCGGCGATCTGCAAACTGTTTCCTCACTTGCATTGAAAGCAGGAATTGATATGGATATGGTTGGTGAAGGATTTCTAACTACATTAAATAAATCTTTGACTGAGGGAAAAGTTATACTGCAGCAAATTGAAACTGCATGCAGAAGAATTTTAGAAGCAAAATATAAATTAGGATTATTTGATGATCCTTATCGTTATTGTGATGTAACAAGAGCAGGGAAAGAAGTTATGAGTGCTGATAAAAGGCAGTCTGCACGTGAGTTTGCAGAACATTCGTTTGTTCTTCTGAAAAATAATAATCAAACATTGCCATTAAAAAAATCCGGGACCATTGCATTAATAGGTCCTCTTGCAAACAATAGAAATAATATGCTTGGTACTTGGGCAGTAAGTGGTGATCCTAAATTTTCTGTTTCTGTTTTAGATGGAATGAAGAACATTGTTGGGAACAATATGAATGTTTTGTATGCAAAGGGTGCCAATATTTCTGATGATACTTCGTTGGCAAAAAAAGCAAATGTGTTCGGAGAGCGAATAGATATTGATAAGCGTTCCTCACAAGAATTAATTAATGAATCGGTAACAACTGCTAACAATGCTGATGTAATTGTTGCAGTTGTTGGTGAAGCATCAGAGATGAGCGGAGAGTCTGCAAGCCGCTCTGATATTGGTTTACCTGAAAGTCAAAGAGAATTATTAAGAGCATTATCAAAAACAGGAAAACCCTTAGTGCTGGTAATTATGAGTGGCAGACCGTTAACCATTCCCTGGGAAAGCGAAATGGCAACTTCCATTTTACAAGTTTGGTTTGCAGGTCATGAAGCAGGCAATGCAATCGCTGATGTATTGTTCGGAAATTATAATCCTTCAGGTAAAACAACCATTTCTTTTCCGAGGAATGTTGGACAAATTCCAATTTACTACAACCATAAAAATACAGGCAGACCATTGAAAGGTGAAGCATGGCAAAAGTTTGTTTCAGATTATTTGGATGTTCCTAACTCTCCGCTTTATTCATTTGGTTATGGATTGAGTTATACAACTTTTTTCTATGGAGATGTTGTTATCAATAACAAAAATCCGAAAGGAAATCAAATTATAACTGCAACATGCAAGATTACCAAT
This sequence comes from Bacteroidota bacterium, assembly GCA_030946075.1. Lineage (GTDB taxonomy): Bacteria > Bacteroidota > Bacteroidia > Chitinophagales > Chitinophagaceae > Ginsengibacter. Next base: position 2,013 of record JALYYX010000427.1, read on the forward strand.
ACAGGTAAGTATGCAGGCGAGGAGGTGGTACAGCTATACATCAGCGATCCTGTTGCAAGCGTTACACGTTCAGTGAAAGATCTCAAAGGTTTTAAAAAGATAATGCTGCAGCCAGGCGAAAGTAAAGATGTTACATTCACCATTACTACAGAAGCGCTGAAGTTCTACAATACAGCACTGCAGCATGTTTGGGAACCGGGAGAATTCATCATTCAGATTGGAACAAACTCACAGGATGTGAAATCTGCTAAGCTGAACTGGACGAAGTAAATGCGGAATTTTTTGTTGAACGTAAATGAATTTAATAATCCAAAGGTATTTTTATAAAATGATTAGAATAAATTTTTTAAAAGTTATTTCCTATCCGGTTATTATTTGTGCATTATGTATCGCCTCCTGCAAAACTTCAAGAGTATACAAAACATCTGTTGTTAATGATAATGGTTATCACAGCGATTATGATGATACAACATTAGCAGTTAATAACAATTCTATTTTAATGCCTTACAATCGTATCATTGATCCGGCAGGTACAGTAATACGTTTTGGTAAATTCTCTCTTGAAAACCACAGTCTTGATTGTGTGCTATTGCCCGGCAATAAAATATTGGCAGTTGAAGACAGATATGGAGTTGCTTTAATTGATCTTACTACCAAAAAAATTTTGGATCATCTTGAATATAGCGGAACATATAATGGTTTCATGAGCACATATTCAGGAATAAAAGTTTTAAAAGAAGATAATAAAATACATATTTTCTGGGGAGCAGCAAACCCAGTTACGAAAAAATCATTTATAATAGAAGCAAAATGGGACGGGAAAAACGCAGTGATAAGTGATGCAATTCCATTTGAGGCGGTTGCACCTTCGCCTATGGCTTTGCCAAATGATATAGCAATTAATAAAGAAGGTAATGATATTTATTTATATGTTGTATTAAATGGTAACAGCCAATTAATTAAAATGCGATTAAAAGATAAAAAAATTATCTGGTCAACAACAACAGGCATGGCACCATTTGGTATAGCAATCACATCTTCTAAAGCTTATGTAACAAATTGGGCCGGAGCTGTACCTACTGATGCATCCCGTGAAACTGCAGGAGTTCCTTTCTCAAGTGTTTATATTGATCACAGAACCGGAGCTACATCTTCAGGAACAGTTTCAATTATTGATTTGCAAACTGGAAAATTGCAAAGCGAAATTGAAACAGGGTTACATCCGAATGCAATCATTATAAGTAAAGATCAAAAGTATGTTTATGTGGCAAATGGCAACAGCGATAATATTTCTGTTATAAGCACAACAAACGATAAAGTTGTTGATCAGATCTCTGTAAATATGATGGAAGACAATGCTTTCATTGGCCATTCACCTAATGCACTTGCAATAAATAATTCCGGAAATATTTTATATGTTGCCAATGGAATGGATAATGCAATTGCTGTAATTAGTTTAGGAGAAAAATCTTCTGCATCAGGAAAAGGGAAATCAGTAATTGATGGATTTATTCCTACGGAAGCTTATCCTGCAGGGCTTGTTTTAACTGATCATGAATTGTATGTTGCAAATCTTGAGGGCGAGGGCGCAAGAGCAAGTACGAATAAAACATATACTCCCCACCAGCAGGAAGCAACCATTTCCATTATTCCTTTACCTGATAATAATTTATTAAAAAGTTATACTAACAGAGTTGTAAAAGCAAACTTATTATTCAGAACAAAAATTTCTCAACTTTCTCCCAGAAAAGATATTGCCCCAAAGCCGCTACCGGAAAGGATTGGAGAGCCTTCTCTTTTTAAACATGTTGTTTACATTATAAAAGAAAACAAAACTTACGACCAGGTTTTTGGTGATATGCCCGAAGGAAACGGAATGAAATCGTTGTGCACTTTTGGTAATGATGTAACTCCCAATGAACATAAAATGGCAAAACAATTTTTACTCTTAGATAATTATTATGTATCAGGCAAATCATCTGCAGAAGGCCATTCATGGGCAGATGCTGCAATAATAACAGACTACATAGAAAAAAATGTTAGAGCATGGTTTTTAAATTATCCGCATGTGCTTGCTGATGCTTTAGTATATAATAAAGAGGGTTTTATCTGGAACAATGCATTAGATCATGGTAAAACGGTAAGGGTTTATGGAGAAGCCTGTGTGCCTAATATAAAAGCATCATTTAACTGGACTGAAATTTATAATCTTTATCTTAATAAAAAACCTTTTGAGTTTACCAATACAACAACTATTTCCCGATTGCGGCCAATATTATCAGCAACCTATCCTTGTTTTGAAGGACAAAAAATAAATGATCAGTTGCGTGCAGATGCATTTATTAAAGAGCTGAATGAAACTGAAAAAATGCCGGGAGATCAATGGCCGCAGTTAATGGTATTGGCACTTCCTGCAGACCATACCATTGGTATTAGAGAAGGATATCCAACACCAAGGGCAATGATTGCCGATAATGATCTTGCATTTGGAAGAATTGTTGAAGCAATAACAAAAAGCCGTTTTTGGGATTCCACGGTAATCTTTGTAACAGAAGATGATTCGCAAACAGGATGGGATCATGTATCGGCATATCGTACCACAGGTTTTGTAATCAGTCCTTATTCCCAATTGCAAAAAACAGTTCATACAAATTATAATCAAGTTTGCATTGTTCGTACTATCGAACAGATATTAGGCATACCGCCAATGAATATTATGGATGCCACAGCTCTGCCAATGTTTGATTGTTTTTCATCTTCTATAAATAAAACACCTTACTCATTTTTAAAAAATACTATCCCTTTAAATGAAATGAATAAGAGCACTGCATCACTAACCGGGAAGGCTAAAAAATATTCTATTCTATCATCATCACCGCAGTTTGATAATATTGACGGAGGTAACGATGATCTTCTTAACAGGATAATTTGGTTTGCTGCAAAAGGTAATAAACCTTACCCAAAAAGAATGACCCTTCGTGGAAAATTTAAGGATAATGATTAGAATACATATTTTGTAATAATTTAAAATATGGAAGCAAAAAATAAAGGCACAAATCATCTCCCTGATAAAAAAAATTTTGAACAAACAATTGATGGTAAAAAAACTGATCTTTTTTTTCTTAAAAATAAAAAGGGAATTACAGCAGCTATAACCAATTATGGAGCAAGATTGGTAAGTTTATTAGTGCCTGATAAAAGCGGAAAATTAACTGATGTTGTTGCAGGGTTTGATACTGTAAACGGTTATGTAAATTCAGCTGAGCCTTATTTTGGCGCAACTATTGGCCGCTTTGCAAACCGTATTGCAAAAGGAAAATTTACTTTAGATGGTAAACAATATCAGCTTGCAACTAATAATGCACCTAATAGTTTGCATGGAGGAAAAAAAGGATTTCAGGATGTGGTTTGGGATGCACTGCAGCTCAATAATTCAACATTAAAATTGCATTATTTATCAAAAGACGGAGAAGAAAATTTTCCGGGAAACCTTGATGTGAAGGTAACTTACAGCCTTACCAATAACAATGAATTAAAAATAAGCTATGAAGCTTTCACTGATAAAAAAACAATTATCAATTTAACCAATCATGCTTTCTATAATTTAAATGGTGAAGGAAGAGGCACAATTAATAATCATCAATTAATGATAAATGCAAGTGCATATACTCCTGTTGATTCAACTTTAATTCCCAAAGGAAAAATTGAACCGGTTGAAGGCACGCCTTTTGATTTTAGAAAACCTGTTTTTATTGGCTCACGCGTAAAGGATGATAACACTCAATTAAAATATGGAAATGGATACGATCACAATTTTGTTTTAAAAGCATTTGCTGATAAAAAAATTGTACATGCCGCAACTGTAATTGCCGATAAATCAGGAATTGTGATGGATGTTTATACTGATCAGCCCGGGCTGCAATTTTATGGAGGTAATTTTATGCAGAGCAAAAATAAAATGAAGGGTGGAAAAAAAGATGAATTTAGAACCGCCTTTTGTTTAGAAACACAACACTTCCCTGATTCTCCTAATCAACCAGCATTTCCATCAACTTTGTTGGAACCGGCAAAAAAATATAAAACCCAATCTGTTTATAAATTTTCTGTAAAGAGATGATTTACACAAGAGGGAAAAGAAAAGGGTGTTAATTACAATATGAAGTCTCCAGGAAATATCCTTTAAAAAATATTATGCAATATTTTTTTTACCAATTGCTGATTGAATAGCCTTTTGTATAAATTGGTTTAAAGATAATCCTTGCATCACAGATGCTTTTGCTGCCTTTTGATGCAGTTCAGGGGTTATCCTTACATTGAAAGAACCCTTCATTGATTTTAATACAGGTTTGCCTTTTACTTTACAAATTTCAATATAGTCTTCCACTGCTTCTTTAAAAGATTTTTGTAATTCTTTTACCGATGAACCTTCAAAAGTTATTAAGTCATTAATGCCGGATATTTTTCCAAAAAACACAGCATCTTCGTTGCTGTAATGTACTGTTCCATGAAATCCTTTATACTCTAAATAATCCTTTTTCATAATAGGTTTTCTTTTTTTAGTTCTTCAATAATCAAATCCACCTGATACGACTTTAAAATATTTTTTGGATGTGGTTTATGTAAACGTATAATATGGTTTGTTTTATTGTTAACAAAAGCAACTCTTGAACCTGATGTTTTTCCCTTATGGAATTCTTCATAGCTTAAACCATTTAAAAGCGATTTCAATTCAGCATAACTAAAATCTTTCGGACGAAGTAAAAGCCGGGTTAATAATTTCTCTTTTTTAGACATCCAATAATAAAGTTAATAATTATTTTGCAACTAACAAATAGTTGCATATTTAGGAATGAGAAAGTTGAAATCGTAGTTGTTGGTGCGGCTTAAGCACAAAGCCTTGTTGAACACCAGCAAAGGCCAAAGATTACAAGCGAACATTTAATATTTTCCGGAAATGAAACCCGATGCTTGCTGAAACTTATTTATTCAAAAATTTGTTAACCGGCTTTGGTTTTTTAATCATCTTCATTGGCGTCGCACTCTTGTGCATTATAGCTTTATTCAGCAGGGTTTCGACAGCTCCAGCCTGACCTAAGAAAATTGTTAACTCTTTAATCCGTATTTATCAATAATCGCCTGACGTTGATCATGAAAATAAGTAACACCAAATTTCTTATCCAGGGCTGTCATTCTTTTTTCAATTGTAGGAGAAGCAGGCGTTAAATTATTTTTAACCATGTCCGGAATTATTTTATGAAATAATTCTTCAAGATAATCTTCAAAATTTTGATTGAAAAAACAATCTATAAATCGAAGAGGCTTGTCAGAAGCATTCCAGAATGAATGCACAATACGTCGGGGGCGAAAGTTCCAACCCCCAGCTTGTACTTCATATATTTCTTTACCAATCATTACAGTCGCCGTACCTTCCACTACATACATTAATTCATCTAAATCCTTATGAGTGTGTGGTGACGGACCCATTTGTTTTGGCGCAACAGCCACTTCAACATTTGATAATTGTTTACCTGTTTGTTTAGAATGAATTATTGTTCGGATATCTACATTACCAGGTCCTGGAGTAAGTGCTTGTGCAGGTGGAATGTAAAAAGGCTTTAATGGTTCATACTTCTCATTGGCTTGTGCAAAACTTAAAGTTGGTAAATTAAGTAATGAAAATCCTAATATCCCGGTTGAAAGAAAGTTTCTTCGTTGCATATATTATATTTTAATTATAAAAGAGGATCATAACTCAAACCTACAACTACAGGTTAATAGGTTAGTGGTAAAAAAATGACTTTCTTTAAACTTCAAATAAACCAAAGCTTCTTTCAGGAGATGTTTTTTCTAATTCATAAAAGGCTGGAGGTGTGAGGTTGGTAAATTCTTTAAAATCTTTTACCAAATGCTGATAATCATGATAGTTGCAGGCTAAAGCAATATATAACCAATCCAAATGTGGTTGGCTATTCTTCATTCTATATGCCTTATCAAAACGTATGATTCGTGTATATGTTTTAGCACTTATACCAATGCGTTCTTCAAATTTTCTTATGAATTGCCTTACGCTTAAGCAGGACTGGCGGGCAAGCCATTCTAATGAAGCATTACTCTCTTCGTTTAAAATATGATGACTCACTTTATCTATCGGATGAGGGGCTTTAGATAGATTCTTTATTAAACCTTCAAAGAAGGATTCAATGAGTTTAATTATTTGGGTAAGATCCTTCATGGTATTAAGCTGGTCACAAACTAATTGAATCTCATTTCCCCATACATCCTCGGCATCTATAAAATAGTTCGTTAATCCCGGTAAAGGAGTTCTTATTAGATGATACAATGCGGTTGGTTGTAATACAACTTTAATTGCGAAAAAATCATTTCCACCATAGCGATAGATCGGAATTGTGTACATGCCGTTAATTACACATTGTGGATATGTAAGTACAGATGAAGAATTGTATTCACTGAATTTTTGTGAATCTCTAACATAAAAAGTTATGCAATGTTCCGGTCGTGGGGCATGAAATTTTGCTGGAGGAATTATATTTTTATCAAACAGAAAACGAAACACCTGATACTTCCATACATATTCCTTTAGGACTGGTGATGGTAAAATATCTTTTAACAATATAGGTACCATTGAGATTTATTTTTTCTTACGCCTCCCTCCCATGGCAATTCTTAAATTTCTTTCCGCTGCCACAAGGGCACGGATCGTTTCTTCCGGTTTTAGGACCCACTTTTATGGGCTCACGTTTTACCGGTTCGGAAGGATCTATGTAATCATTTTCCTGTGAAAGATATTCGGGTCCGCCATCGGCAGATGCGCCAGCAAATTCTTCTTTGCGCTGGCGCATTTTACTCATGTCAGTTTTTTGTTCACGTCCTTCTCTTATTCTTCCGGGTTGATTCTGCTCTACGGGTATTCCGCAATGGCAAAGGAAGCCTACAATATCTTTATTCACCTGGTCATCCATTTGCTTAAATGCATTGAATGCTTCTATCTTATAAATTACCAAGGGATCTTTTTGTTCATAGCCAGCAGTTTGTACACTGTGCCGCAAATCATCCATTGCTCTTAAATGTTCTTTCCATGCATCATCAATCAAAGCCAGTGTGAGGCTGCGTTCCAGGGCATTGGTTAATTCAGCGCCGTCTGTTGCAATTGTTTTATCAAGATTTGCCAAAGCCTGTATAGCTTTCTTTCCATCAGTAAAAGGCACTGCAACATTTTCAATATGATTGCCTTGCTCCCTCCGGATATTTTTTATAACCGGCAATGTTTGCTGGCTCA
>JALYYX010000429.1 GCA_030946075.1 Bacteroidota bacterium
ATGATGATCGCACAGGTTTGTGATCTTGAATTGGGAGAATTTGTTCATTCGTTTGGTGATGTACATTTATATAACAATCATTTTGAGCAGGCAGAACTGCAATTAACAAGAACACCATTTCAATTACCACAAATGAAAATCAATCCATCAGTACAAAATATTTTTGATTTTAAGTTTGAAGATTTTGAATTATTAAATTATCAAAGTCATCCGGGTATAAAAGCGCCGGTTGCAGTTTAAGAAACCCCCTAAATCCCCCGAAGGGGGGCTTTAAAGTATTTGATTTATGAAAGAAAATTTAAACACTGAAGATATTCATAAGCCTCCCCTTCGGGGAGGTTTGGAGGGGCCGGTAATCTCACATTTAGTAGCAGCTTCAGAAAATAATGTAATTGGTAAAAACAATCAGTTGCCCTGGAATTTACCCAACGATTTTAAATTCTTTAAAAATAAAACATGGGGAATGCCTGTAATAATGGGACGGAAGACCTATGAGTCAATGGAAAACGAATTGAAGGGAAGAATAAATATTGTTGTTACCACAAATAAAGAATGGAAAAGAGAAAACGTTAAGGTGGTTTCATCAATTGAAGAAGGAGTTAAAAAAGCAGAAGAAACAGATTGCAACGAAATTTTTATAATAGGAGGTGGGGAGATATTCAAACAATCGATGAATATTGTAAACCGGATTTACCTTACAAGAGTTCACACAACAATTGATGGGGATGTATTTTTTCCTGAATTTGATAAAAGCAAATGGAAATTAATTTCAGAAGACCCACACCCTGCAGACGACAAGCATAAGTTTGCATACACCTTTCAGCTTTGGGAAAAAAACAATTAATGTATTCTTCATTTCAATTAGCTAAAAAATATTTTCATTATTATTTACTTGCCTCCAACGGAAAAGGCCATGGTATTCATTCTCCTTTTGTTTTTGAGTTTATAAAAAATGTGCTGAATGATAAAAAAGTTTATGAGTGCTACGAAAAAATTGAAAAATTAAGAAAAGAATTGTTGCACGATAAAAGAATTATTGAGGTAGAAGATTTGGGGGCAGGATCAATTGCGCTTTCATCAAATAAAAGAACGATAAAAGATATTGCAGGGTCATCTCTTAAGCCTAAAAAGTTTTCTCAACTATTATTCAGGATGGTACAATATTATAAGCCGGAAACAATTATTGAATTAGGCACTTCTTTGGGAATAACAACTTCTTATCTTGCTTCTGCAAACAAAAATTCAGAAGTATTTTCATTGGAAGGATCTAAAAATATTGCTGAAACTGCGGAAGGTAATTTTAAAAAAGTTGGGCTACAAAATATAAAAGTGATACAGGGAAATTTTAATGATACATTACCAGCTCTCTTATCACAAGTTCAAAAAATTGATTTAGCTTTTATAGATGGCAATCATCGTAAAGGTCCAACTATTAATTATTTTTATCAGCTCCTGAACAAATCAACTGATTCAACGATCCTCATCTTTGATGACATTCACTGGAGTGCAGAAATGGAAGACGCATGGAAAGAACTTCAGCAACATCCTTCCGTAACATTAACCATAGATATTTTCTTTATCGGACTAATATTTTTTAAAAAAGATTTTAAAGCAAAGCAACATTTTGTTATCCGGTTTTAAATTTTCAATATCTTACGCTCATATTTTTTATCTATGACAATTGGTGTTTTAAAAGAACCATCGCCGGAAACCAGAGTCTCACTATTACCCGAACATTTAGCTACGCTTAAAAAATGGAACGTAGATGTTGTTGTTGAAAATAATGCAGGCAACAATGCTTTTGCCACAGATGAAAAATATATCGAAGCAGGCGCAAAAGTTGTAAACCGTACTGAAGTATTAAATTCTGCGGATGTTATTTTATCAATTAATAATCTTCCTGAATCTGAAATTGCGATTCTAAAATCAAAAATTTTACTAGGCAATTATCAGCCATTGTTCAATCATACTATGATAAAGGAGTTGGGTGAAAAAGGTTTGACTGTTTTTAGTATTGATATGATTCCAAGAACAACACGAGCACAAAGCATGGACGTTTTAAGCAGCCAGGCAAATATTGCAGGATATAAAGCTGTATTGCTTGCTGCCAATTTATTTCCACGCTATTTTCCGATGTTTATGACGGCAGCTGGAAGTATTCCGCCGGCAAAAGTTTTAATATTAGGTGCCGGTGTTGCAGGCCTGCAGGCCATTGCAACTGCCCGCAGACTTGGAGCTATTGTAGAAGTTTTTGATACAAGGCCTGCAGTTAAAGAAGAAGTGATGAGCCTTGGTGCAAAGTTTATAGAAGTAGAAGGGGCAGCAGATGCAAGCAAAGCCGGTGGCTATGCTGTGGAGCAATCAGAAGAATTTTTGCAAAAACAAAAAACAAAAATTGCAGAGAGTGTTGCCAAGGCAGACATTGTAATTACTACTGCCCAAATTCCCGGTAAAAAAGCCCCTGTATTAATTACAAAACAAATGATGCAGAACATGAAAAATGGCTCTGTTATTATTGACCTTGCCGCTGCCACAGGTGGAAATACTGAACTTACAAAAAATGATGAAAGCTTTATTCACAATGGAGTTACTATTGTTGGAAATTCTAATTTACCAGGCACTATGCCTTACGATGCAAGTAAATTATATGGAAAAAATATTTTAAACTTTTTGCAATTGATAATTGATAAAAACGGGAAAGTAAATTTGAATTTTGAAGATGATCTTGTTAAGGGAACTTGCATTGCTCATGATGGTAAAATAACAAATGAAAGAGTACAAAATTTAGTGTCAGGCTGAGCTTGTCGAAGCCTTGATGATAGATAATTGAAAGATGAAGTGAGTGACACAACGATGATGCCATGCAATACAAAAGTTGACCAAAAAATTTTTTTATGCAAAATGTTCTTCAATGGGTTTCAAATAATCAACAGATAATTTATATAGTTATCCTTATGATATTTGTTGGTATAGAAGTGATAGGCAGGGTGCCGAGTGTATTGCATACGCCGCTGATGAGTGGTGCAAATGCAATTCATGGGGTTGTTATTATTGGGGCCATCATTGTAATGGGCAAAGCGGAAGGAGATAATTATTTAGCATTGATATTGGGTTTTATGGCAGTGATACTTGGTACTTTAAATGTTGTTGGTGGGTTTGTTGTTACGGACAGGATGTTGGAAATGTTTCGTAAAAAAAAATCCTAAAACATAAGATCTAAATTCTAAATGAATGACGAAAGGAAATATGATTTGGAAACTAGAACAGAAAAATTTTCATTAAGAGTAAGAGATTTATGTCGGTTATTAAAGCATGATATAATTAACAGAGAATATATAATTCAATTAATAAGAGCGGCAGGCTCGGTTGGGGCAAATTATATTGAGGCAAATGATAAAGTAGGCGATAAAGATTTACGTTTCAAAATAAGAATAAGCAAAAGAGAGGCAAAGGAATGTAGATATTGGTTAAATCATATTGACACCAACAAAGAAAATGAGCTAGAATCTGAACGGTTATTATTAATAAATGAAGCAGAGGAGCTAATGAAAATATTTGCTGCAATTCTTAGAAAGCTTGGAGATTAACTTTTAGAATTTAGATTTTTAATTTTTAGAATTTATTTACATGGGATTAGATTTGCTCACAATTTGCTACCTGATTGGTTCGGTAACATTTATTTTAGGACTTAAGATGCTTTCGAATCCGGCAAGTGCCCGTAAAGGTAATCTGGTAGCCGCTTTTGGAATGGGTGTAGCAATTATCGGCACAATATTTTTATATCGCAACGGCGAAACAGGACAACATCTTCACAACTATGCATGGATATTTGG
>JALYYX010000435.1 GCA_030946075.1 Bacteroidota bacterium
AAATTACTTTTACAAAACCTTCCGTTGCACCGGAGGCAGTTGCTTTTCCGCTTGCAATAAATGGAAATTTTCCAACTTTAATTTCATAGCCTGCATCTTTTGCCCCTTTTTCAGTAAAGCCAACCGATGCAATTTCAGGGCTGCAATAAGTACATCCGGGAACATTGTTATAATCAATTGGCTCAGGTTTGTGGCCGGCAATATGTTCTGCAGCATTGATGCCTTCTTTACTTGCTTTGTGCGCCAGCGCCTGGTTTGGGGTGCAATCACCAATTGCATAAATGCCGGGCACGTTTGTTTGCATATTCGCATCAACAACAATTTTCCCCTTTTCGGTTTTTATTCCCAATTCTTCAAGACCAATATTTTCAATATTGGCTACAACACCCACCGCACTTAAAACAATATCTGCTTCTAAAGTGATTTCACCTTTTTCAGTTTTTACTTTTGCTTTTATTCCTGCACCATTTGTATCAACACTAAGTACTTCGCTGTTTACCAAAATTTCAATTCCCTGTTTTTTATATTGCTTTTCAAGCTCTTTGGAAATTTCTTCATCTTCTACAGGAACAATTCTTGGTAAGAATTCTACAATGGTAATTTTTGTTCCCATGCTGTTATAAAAATATGCAAACTCACTTCCTATGGCTCCTGAACCCACTACCAGCATGCTTTTTGGCTGCTTAGGCAAAACCATTGCCTCACGGTAACCAATTATTTTTTTTCCATCAATAGGAAGTGATGAGAGTTGCCTTGCTCTTCCGCCAGTTGCTATGATAATATTTTTTGCTTCAAGAATTTGTTTTTTTCCATCAGCAGCAGTAACCTCTAATTTACCCGGCGCAATTAATTTTCCATTCCCCATTACAACATCAATCTTATTTTTTTTCATTAGGAATTGAACACCTTTGCTCATTTTGCCTGCCACATCCCGACTGCGCTTTATTACATTTTCAAAATTCTGTTTTGGAGCATTTACTTCAATACCATAGTCTGCCGCATGCTTTGCATATTCATATACCTGCGCACTTTTTAGCAATGCTTTTGTTGGAATACATCCCCAGTTAAGGCAAATGCCACCAAGGCTTTCTCTTTCTACAATTGCTACTTTTTTTCCTAATTGTGATGCTCTTATTGCCGCAGGGTAACCACCGGGTCCGCTTCCTAAAACGATTACATCATATGCCATTTTATAAATTTTAAGTGTAGAATTTTTAAATTCGAATGTTATTAGTCATTGACATTTCGAGGCAGCGAAATTAGTTTGTATTGAGGAAAGCACAAAAATGTTAATCAGACTAGCAAGTGAAGAATTAGTGTGTATTTTGCGATATGAAATTTTTGAAAGAACTATTATTAATTATTCTGTTTTTTGGAATTTTCTCCGCCAAATCGCAAACTATTTCTTCGTGGAAAGTAACAAAGCTGCAGGATTATATTTCAAAATCAGATTCAGTACTGGTAATAAATTTTTGGGCTACATTTTGTAAACCGTGTATAGAAGAGATTCCGTACTATCAAACAATTATAAATAAATACAAAGATCAAAAAGTAAAGCTGCTGCTTGTAAGTATGGATCTTAAAAGCGAATATCCCGATAAGATCAAATCTTTTGCGATAAAAAGTAAGTATACCAATCAAATTGTTTGGCTAAACGAAACTAATGCAGATTATTTTTGCCCTAAGGTTGATAAGGCGTGGATGGGAGGAATACCTTCAACATTGTTTGTTAACACGAAAACATGTTACCATAAATTTTTTGAACAACAAATGAAACCTGAAGAATTTGAAAGCGAATTGAAAAAGGCATTATAATATAACATGTAACATCACATTCTGCCCTGATAATATTTTAATGTCGCTTTTAAATTTCTTTTCATAGCCTTTATAAGGCTTTCAGGGCTTTTAACTTCCGGGTAAGAACCTAACGATAATACTCCATTATATTTTTACTCTTTTGATTCGCTTGTATTTTCCTGCAACCACTTTAATATTTCATCGAATTTTAATTTACCCGAAGCAATACGAATTACAAACTCATATTTTTCGTGCTGTGATGTAT
>JALYYX010000006.1 GCA_030946075.1 Bacteroidota bacterium
CCAAATAACCAATCATCACTGCCGCAAAAGTGTTGAAAGTAGATGGCTTATAACCTAATGGCTCCATTAAAATTTTCCACCTGATGGCACGACTGAAATGACTTAATAACAACATAAGGCAAACCGGAATAATCAGCCACACCCTTGCCCGCTGCAAAGAGGCTTTTATTTGCACCCATTGTTCATAATTTATTTTTCGTACAGAAAGCCAGACAAACAAAATTCCAAGTCCGAAGAAAAAAAGGTATTGAAGTATTGTAACAACAGGTTTCTTCATACAGGGAGTGAAGATAAGGCAATGTGCAATTTTGAGAATAGGCCGCAGCGAACATTGAATGTAATATAAAGGGATATTTTTTTAAGAAAATAGAACGTCATTACGCTACCTGCAACTACAATTTTTTACACTTTTTTTTTTGAAGTTGAAAGTTAATTGAGCGCAAGATTATCAATAAGCCGAATGTTATCAATATAAGCGGCCACTAATGCAATAATCGCTTGATCAGTGTTTATAGCAGGTAAAAGTGTGAAGGCATCAGCAATTTCAAAATAGTCCACTTTAAATCCTTCTTTGTGTAAAGTTTCTGTAGCTTCTTTTTTTAGAATGGCGAAAGGTTGGTTTAGCAGGTTGTTTTTTACAAATACAAGTTTTGCAAACAGAGCAGCGGCTTTGGCCCGTTGTTCTGCCGACAATCGAAGGTTGCGGCTGCTCATCGCCAAGCCATCCATCTCCCGGATAGTTGGCGCAATATGTAAATGAATTTCATTTTGTTTATTCAACAACGTTATCAGTTTACTGATCACCAAACATTGTTGGTAATCTTTTTGGCCGAGGTATAAATTGTCAGGCTTTACAATTTCAAATAACCGATCCATTACCTGGCAAACACCCTGGAAGTGTCCTGGCCTGTAAAAACCTTCAAGAACAGTTTCTACATTTCCCAGCTCATATTTTTTTGTGAGATAGTTATCAGGATAAATTTCTTCTTTACCTGGTAAAAACAAAGCCTGGCAACCACTGGCAATCAATAATTCTATATCCTTTTCAAGGGTAGCAGGATAGTAAGTAAAATCGTCGGGATTGTTGAATTGGGTGGGATTAACAAAAATGCTGCAAACCGTATTGTTGTTTTCTTTTACTGAAGCTTCAATGAGAGATAAGTGGCCCTTGTGAAGTGCCCCCATGGTGGGCACGAAGCCAACAGTTGCACCTTCTTTTTTTTGTTGATATATATATTTTGAAAGTGCTTTTGCCTTTTTAAAAAGAATCATATAAGTGATAAAAGTAGTGCCTGCACTACACTACAAAAATAAATTCTTACTTTCGCAAACTTTCAGTTTTATCTAAAACACTCACAATGTCAGCAAAGAAGAGAATTTTATTTATCGCCAACGAAATGTCTCCTTACCTGGAGTTAACTGAATTTTCTGAAGTTGTAAATAAGCTGGCAATCAAATCGAACGATAATAATTTTGAAGTGCGTTGTATTATGCCGCGCTTTGGCGCCATCAATGAACGCCGTCATCGGTTGCATGAAGTGGTTCGTTTATCCGGTATAAATGTTTCCGTTGATAACGAAGATTTTCCACTGCAAATTAAAGTTGCTTCTCTGCCTAATGCCCGCTTACAAGTTTACTTTTTAGATAATGAAGACCTTTTTAAGCGCAAATATGTTTTTAATAACGAAGCTGAGAAGTGGTATGACGATAATGGGTTACGGGCTATTTTTTTCTGTAAAGGAGCTTTAGAAACGGTGAAAAAATTTGGCTGGCCGCCCGATATTATTCACTGCAGCGGCTGGATGGCGGGCTTAGTACCTGCTTATTTAAAAACCGTATATAAAAAAGAACCGGTGTTTGCCCATAGTAAAATTGTTTATACCATTGGTCAAACTACTTTCAAAGAAAAACTGGGTGCTGATTTTATAAAGAAAGCACTTATCCATCCTACCATTAAAGAAAAGGATCTGGAACCATTTAAAGAAGGTACCAATATAGCCATGATGCGTGGCGGTGCCACGTATGCTGATGCGATAACTTTTGGTGCTGAAAAAATAGATAAAAAATTGGTGGAAGAGTTTTCTAAAGTAAAAGGCAAAAAGACTTTACCCTACAATGCAGAATCTGATTTAACAGACTATTTACAACTCTATAACGACCTTGCGAGCAAGTAAAAAAAATTCTCATTCCATAATTATTTGCTGTGATTTTAAAAGGTTTGACTGTTCTGCTCTCCCTTATTTGTATCGTTTTATTTTTCTCTTGCACTAAAATTAATGAAGCCACAGAACTGGGTGGTGACCTTATACCGGCGGTGGATAATGTAAATACATTCGAAACAAATTTAGATGTTCAAACCTCCTATCATCTGTTTAACGATACAAGCAAGAACTTAATCAGCGATTACATGGCATTGGGTAAAATTAATGACCCCATTTTCGGCACTACCTCAGCTGATGTTTATTTTAATTTAAACAGTCCTCTTTATGG
>JALYYX010000011.1 GCA_030946075.1 Bacteroidota bacterium
TCTTCCGAGTTTGAAGGTAATGGTTACCTGATTAATACCCATTATCCGTATTAATACGATATTTGTACCCGATTCCAACAATTATTTTTGATGCATATATGAAAGCAATTAATTACTATCCCGGCGGGATGCAAATGCCAGGAAGGACTTACAGCCAATCTACAAGCAAGTACAGGTACGGTTTTAACGGTAAGGAAAATGATAATGAAGTTAAGGGTGAAGGCAATCAACAAGACTATGGTATGAGAATCTATGATCCAAGGTTGGTAAGATTTTTAAGTGTTGATCCATTGACAAAAGAATATCCTGAATTAACTCCTTATCAATTTGCCAGTAATAGAACTATTGATGGAATTGATTTAGATGGAGCTGAGTACAGTACTTCTGGAAAATATTTTTCAAGTCCTGAAGGTGTGTATAGAGTAGATACTAAAATTAAGATTACCATAACTAATTCCTCTGCCCTTATTTCAAATGTGCAGACAATTGAAACATATAAGACATCTATAAAAAATACAATTGCAAAAGATCAAAGTGGCGGAGTTGGAACAGTAGATGATCCAATTGTTCGGAGTACAGTAGAAGAAATTAAAAACGGACCTCTTATAATTAATTTAGTTGATGCAAAATCAGATAAAACAACTGGATTGGTTACTACTGGTTTCACACATGGAAAAATAGGGCAGACGCAACAGAATGTTACTGATGTGTCAATTACAATTAATGGCAAGTCCCGAACTACAGATGAAGTTGGGAGAACAAGTTCGCATGAGCAAGGTCATGTTACTGGCTTAAAGCATCCTTTTCATGGAGCGCATGAAACAGATATTGGAGCTCCTCTCGGACCATTACCAACATGGGAAAACAATTTAATGAATTCTGCCGGCGGAAGTCGAAATCCTAATACTCCTGATTACAATCCCATTCCAAGTACATTAGGTCATGTAGTGACACCACAGCAACGTCAGACTATCACAAAGCAAATTGAAAATGATGTAAAGCCAACAAATGCAGCTAATAAAAAGAAATAAAATATATTCTATATTTTTACTATTTCTGGGGTTGGTTTCTTTGATCTCGAAATCTTATTGCCAAAAATCTAAATCAAATAAAAATATTTCATTTCATAAATGTTTGATTACAAACAAAAAAATAAAAATACATTATTGGAAAAATGAAAACTCCATAGATACCACTTCTAAAGGAATTACTGTTTATTCTTCAACAGGGTTTGATTACCTAACTAACTTTAAAATCTTTATTAATAAAAAACTTTTCAAAAGCTATAGATGCAAGACTAATTATTCAATAGGGTATTGTATAGCGGGTGATAATACTATCCCGCATGTTTTTATTCCTTACAGTGCATTCAAGAAAGGAGATTTAATAATTGTTGAAACTAAAAAAGAAAGATTTAAAGTAACTTTAAATAATAACATGAAGGAGTATAATAAATTAAAAATTTCTAAAGACAAAGGAGTTTGGTCTATTTTTTTTGAGAATGATGCCTCAATTACCCAGATTGAATAATTCAATAATTACACATAATAAAATATTTTCAAATGATTATTACCCCGGCGGCATGACCATGCCGGGAAGGGCTTACAGTCAGACTACAAATGGCTATCGCTACGGCTTTAACGGGAAAGAAAAAGATAATGAAGTTGTACAGTATGATTATGGCTTTAGGATTTATGATCCAAGGTTGGTAAGGTTTAAATCTATTGATCCACTTGCAAAAGCATATCCCGAATTAACGCCTTACCAATTTGCTAGCAATTCCCCCATCATGGGAATAGATTTGGATGGGAGAGAAATTGAAAACTTCATTTTTGGAATGAAGAAAAAGATAATGGGCGTCTCTTCGCTGCAAATGAATAATGTTAATTCTGTTATAGGTGAAGTACAGCAACAGTATTACAATATAAATATTGGCAATCCTACTAAGACAGTCCAAAATTTACAACATGAAATTGCTACAAATATTAATTCTATTTATGGAACAGGTGCAGGGTCTTTTAATTTTGAAAAGCAACAAACAAAAGGGCAAATCAGTAAAGGTGATTATATAAATATTGACCCAGGTTGGAAGGGGCTTGATATAGCCGTTAAGGTAGCCGATGTTCAAAATTTTAAAAATAACAAGGTTGGGGTTGATGGACCACATGAAGGTTTTGCGATAACATTTAGAACCCTTGAAGGGCATGTGGAAGTTGGAAGTATAACCTTTACAGCATTACAAATTACAAATCCTCAAACGGGAATCAAGTCTTTACAATTCAGTATATCCAGCACATCCCAGTTAGATAATGGTATAGCTACAACAGTTGCAAATGGTTTTTCAAGGGCAGCTCAACAAAGAGTTTGGCAACAGGTACTTAAAAACGTATTAAATTATACTGGTGGCGAAGTAAATTCTGCATATCAACGCATAGATAAATATAAAAATTCTGATTTTGTTCCTGTTAACAATGATGAGAAAACCATAGGCTATCCTAAAACTGACGCTACCCCTGAAACAAAAACAAAGGATTTGGAAATTAAACCTGACAAGAAATAATGAAAATTAATATTATAATATTTATTGCTTTAGTATCAATTCTTTCAATATTAATTTTCTTTTTAGTTTATTATGAATATTGGCAGATAAAGTACCTCTACTTCTTACCCTATGTATGGTTGCTAATTGCTTTTATAAGTTTTAGGCTTTGGGTATTTAATAAGATTAAGCTCTTTATAATATTACATTCTACAATTTTATTGGCGGGCGTATTTAGTTTTTTAACCTATCAAATTTTTAAAAAGTTTAGTGACGCTACACCTATAAGTAGTAACAATTTTACTAACGTAAGTAATTTAATGTTCAACTCAGAAAATGCATTGTATATAATGATTTACGGAGGAGTAATCTTACTTATAGTGGACTTTATTTATTTCCTGTTTGTACTAAAAAAATAAATTTAGAAAAAGGGAATAAAATACTCCTATTTCTTTCCATCCATAACCTTCTGCAATAACTCTGTTTTTTCTTTTTCACTTTTTACCAAAGCCTCATAGAGTTCAACAATTTTGTCAAGAGGGTTAAAGGTTGGATAGTAATTAAACACGGCTGAATTATCGTGATTGGTAACAGTATTGCCAATTATATTTATTGCAGCTTCTTCATCAAAATTTTTAATTGCTTTCGCAAGTACTGTTAAACCTTATATACTAATTCTATATGATTTACGTTATAATCACAGCCGAAACACCTTATGCAGAAAATCTTCCTTTTTACCCTACTGGTGACAGTGAATCAAATTCTTACCGCACAGTCAACGCCTGATGAAAATGATAATATCGTAATCAGTAAATCAATTAAGGTTTTCACATTCGTCAAAGGCAATGATGCACATCCGGTGCAGATAAAGGAGGAGGATAATAAAACGTATGTCTGCAACAGTTTTAGAACAAACACGCCAATAGTAAAATTCTATAATGATATTGAATCAATAGATGGTGTTGATATTTATATAGAGGATAATAAAAAAACCAATCGCATTATTCCTAAGTATGAGGATTATAATTCAAAAGGTATTTTTTATTCTGATCAACATATGTGTTATTTTGAACTTCCTTTTGTTAAAAAAGGAAGTACATCCCAGGTAGTATTTAAAAAAACAACGCTTGATCCACAATATTTCACAAGTGTTTTTTTTATTGATGATAAAAAGATTTTAGAACAGGAAGTAACGCTGATTGTGCCTTCATGGATGCAGTTGGATATTAAAGAATACAATTTTAAGCAATACAATGTTCACAAGAGTGTAACCGCAGGGGCTGATAAAACAGTTTATACTTTCAGTATGACGAACATGACGGCAGTAAGTCATGAAGAAGCTGCTCCTGGTCTCACATACTTTGCTCCGCATATTTTAGTAATGTGCAAATCCGCACAGCCCAAAGAAAATAAATACGTGTATTTTAATACGGTAAAAGGGCAATACGACTGGTATCGAAAACTGATTTTGGAAATTGGTAATGATAAAAATATAATTAAAGATAAAACACTGGAAATTGTAAAGGGATTATCTACTGATGAAGAAAAAGTGAAAACTATTTTCCAGTGGGTACAGGATAACATCAGGTATATTGCTTTTGAAAATGGTATCGCAGGATTTAAACCTGAGAAAGCACAGGAAGTATTCAGAAAAAAATACGGTGATTGTAAGGGAATGGCAAACCTTCTGACGGAGATGTTGCTTTCGATAGGGCTTGATGCAAGAAGATGCTGGATCGGTACTAAACATATCGCTTATGATTACAGTACGCCCTCTCTTAGTGTAGATAATCATATGATCTCAGCCTGGATAAATAAAGATAAACCGGTTTATCTGGATGCCACCGAAAAATATATAGGCTTTGGAGAAGTAGCAGAAAGAATTCAGGGACGACAAATACTTATAGAAAATGGTGAACAATATAAGTTAGACAAAGTTCCCGTAGCAACCTATCTGCAAAACACGGCAACTGAATCAAGAAAGTTTT
Source organism: Bacteroidota bacterium (assembly GCA_030946075.1). Taxonomy (GTDB): domain Bacteria; phylum Bacteroidota; class Bacteroidia; order Chitinophagales; family Chitinophagaceae; genus Ginsengibacter. The sequence continues at coordinate 4,528 of JALYYX010000011.1, forward strand.
CCGTTGATGGCAATAACCTTAAAGGTCATGTTGTGCAGGTATGGAAAGGCGAAAATAAAGAATGGATGCTATCGGGGTTAAACGAAATAAAACAGGATAACCAAGAAAATGCTTTGAAACAATTTCTTTCAGGAGGAAAACAGGATTATGAAATAAGCAATTTAAAAATTACCAATATCGTTGATTATAATTCCAACTTAAAAGTAGAGTACGATGTCCTTTGGAAAAATGTACTTACTGTTTTTGATAAAGAAATTTATCTGAACGCAGATAACAGGCATAACCTGGAAAATTATACTATTGATATTGAAAAAAGAAAACTTCCTTATTGGCTCCCCTTTAAAAATAATCTGCTCTTAGAAACAGAGATACAACTGCCGGAAGGAAAAACAATAAGCAACTTACCGGAAAGACTTGATATAAAACAGGCAGGCTATGCTTTCAGAGCATCCTACAACAAGGAGCCGGGCAAAATAGTTTACAAAAACGAAATCATTTTAAACCAAACCGAAATAAACCCTGACCATTTTGAACAATGGAATAAAGATATCAAACAACTTTCTAACTTTTATAACCAGCAAATCGTACTAACTCTAACTCAAAAATAATCTTATGAAATTAATTATTGTAGCCCTGACACTCTTTTTTGGTACTGGTTTAACGAACGTAAATGGACAATCCAAAGAAGATAAAAAATACCGGGAAGAATCTGAAGCAATGCGTAGAGAGGTGTGGGCATGGAGCAAGCCACAGTTCAATGTAAAAGAAATACCGCCACAATACGCTAATACATCCAAAGTAATTATTGCACATCACACCGAGATTGCTGCTACACATAAAAATAAATTCGGATTTTACAATTTAACTCTTGGTACAAAGAGCGAACAAACCGTAGTAGAAGTTGTAAGAGAAAGAGTAAAACTTAATGATAAGAAGGCTGTGGCAGAATACTCAGAATTAAGATTTATCCAATCCGATAATAGTGATATAGCCTATAATTCAGATCATATAATTTCTTATGTTGGTGCAAAGGTGTTAAAAGCTAACGGAAGTGTTTCTGAAATAAATGGTGACGATATAATTATTACCAACCAAAAAGCTATTGAAAAAACTGCACAAGTTGCAATACCGGATTTACAGCCTGGTGATATTTTAGATTATTTTATTGCAACGGAAGTGGATATGTCCAATGATGCGATCGCTAAAAATTATGATCTATTGCTTTTCGATGAGGCTCCGATTCTAAGCCTTTCATTCCATGGACAATTGAAAAAAAAATATGCTATCGAATATCGCAGCTATAATGGTGCACCGGATCTGCAGGTAAGCAAGAACGATGATAATGATATCATAGCCGATGTACAACAAACCAATATTCACCCTTTCCAAACAGCACTTTGGGTATCTCCCGGAATGCAGTTTCCATTTATCAGAATGAATATTTCTTTAGGAGAAAAAGGAGCTTATAAATATGGAACAGTCAGAAAACCAGGTACAGTTTTAAAGAATACAGACACAGATCAAATATTAGATGAAACCGCTTCGACCTTTGGAAATAATTATTTTAATTATTGTAAAATACCCACGAGTTTTTCAATGTTCAAATCTTATGCAAAGGATGCAAAAAAAATGGTAAAACAAGGGGGGCGGTCTTTCGATGATTTGAGTGAAGAAGATAAAGCCGCGCAGTTGTATTATGCTTTTCGTTTTCAAAAGTTTTTATCTTTTGATGTAAGCAACCTTTCAAAAATGATAAACCGCGGGCAGCTTAGATGGGATAGCAAAGTAGTTTTCCCAATATTTGCTTTGCTGAAAGCAGGTGATATGGAACCTTCGATACTCATTTCAAATAGTCGCTTTGGCTTTCGTATGTCTGAAATCATGTATCCAAAAGATCTTACTTCAATAACCTATCTGCCCGCCATCAATAAATTTGTTAACCTTCAAAGTATTTATGATGTGCCCTTTACCGCACCAGAAGACATAGAAGGACTTAAAACTACTAAGAACTTTATGTTCGAGGGTCCGTCCTCAATAAAAAAAGAAAATAAAACTATAAACTATACTACTATAGCTCCTGGTATTGTTGTTCCTGCAAGTGCATCAGATAAAAATGCACATATAGAGAACTTAAAATTATCCTTGCTTCCGGAAAAAAGCCTTTTATCTGTACACCGTTCTACTACCATTAAAGGACATTATAAAGCTGAAATTCAGGAGAAACTTATTCTCTTTGAAGACTTTTATGAATCAGAAAGAAAGGCGTTAAATATGCCGAAATCTTTAATTGAGCAGCTTGAAGATGGAAAACGGAGTAAAAAATATGTTGATGAGGTAAAGAATGCTTTTGCTGAAGAAAGAAACAAACAAAAAGATGCTTTTACCAAAGAAGCCAGCGAATGGTTTGAACAGGAAGTTACTGACCTGAAGGACTACAAAACAGATAACCTTGGCGTAAGGCATACTTCACCCGACTTTATTTACAGCTCTTCATTTAACATGGGCGGGCTTATAAAAAAAGCCGGAAACAATTTGATCGTAGAAGTTGGAAAAATACAAGGACAGCCTATTTTAATTAAACCGGAACAACGCAAAAGAGATATCGATATATATATGCCTTTTGCACGCAGCAATGAATATAACCTAGAGTTGGAAGTACCTGACGGATTTACTTCGGAAGGAGTAGCGGCTTTAAATAAAAAAGTGGAAAATGAGACAGGATATTTTTCTGTCGAAGCCAGCACCTCCGGAAAAATAATTACCATAAAAATTAAAAGACATTATCTGCATAACTATGAGCCGGCAAATAATTGGGAAAAGCTTTTAGCATTTATGGATGCATCCAATGAATGGACAAACGCAAAAATTTTATTTAAAAAGAAATAATATTTTGATTACGTTTCATAACGCGAAAATTGGAAAACAAAAAAACAATAATGAACAGAAATATTTTAGTTCTTATAATTGCGTGCTTTTTACTTTTTGGTTGCAAAGGTGAAAAAGATAATGAACGTATATTGAAACAATACATAGATTTTGATAGTTTGCAACAAAGTAAAGACCAAGCAAAATTAGATTCAATGGTTATTAAAAATTGTAAAACTTTTTTTGAATACAATAAAGAGGGTTCATTAACTAAAATAAAATCCACTTTGGATAATCGGCAATATGGACATTTTTTTCAGTTTACCGATTTAGGAATAATGAAAAATTATTTTTTTTTAATAGGCGATAGTATACATAACAGTTTAGAAATTGTCAAGAATTTATCCTCTGAAAATTGTATAGAGAAAGGAACACCATTTGTGGATTATATGGAAAATGAAACAGATTCTGTTCATAAAAAATATTCATTATTGTTCTCTCAGTTCCCACGCAAAAACTTAAGCGTATCGCTCTCCACTAATGGTCGTAATTACTCCAATATTATTTTGCATAATAGTGCACTTATGCCTTTATTAAAAGAAGCTGATATATTTTTCAGTAGAAGTATAAATAAAATATTTTTAAAGATCGATGCAAATGAACTTAATATTAGATTAAGGGGGTTACGTGACAAACAAATATTTTATGATACAATTAAATTCTAATAAGGTTGCTTCAAAGCAATATTAGAAATTATTACTATCCCGGCGGCATGACCATGCCTGGAAGGGCTTACTCGCAGTCTACAAACAAGTACAGATATGGCTTTAACGGAAAAGAAAATGACAATGAAGTAAAGGGTGAAGGCAACCAACAGGATTATGGGATGAGAATTTATGATACACGGCTGGTAAGGTTTTTATCTGTTGACCCAATTACTAAAAAATATCCTTCCCTAACTCCTTATCAATTTTCTAGTAATAGCCCTATCGCTAACATTGATTTGGATGGATTAGAGGCTTGGAAGGTCACTCAGAAATGGACGCCACAGTTAATTTTAAAATTCCAGGGTGAGGTTAATAATCTAATGTCAAATATTAAATCAACAAATAAGGCATACACCTGCGAGGATTTTGCATTAACTGTAGCTATGACATTTGCCAGAAACAATGGACTTCCTTTTAAATGGCAGACAGATTCGAAATCCTTTGATGCCGATGATCCAAATTATAGTTCATTTGAACCATTTTTAAATGATGTGAAAAAGTATAGTGGTGCGCCTGATTTCTTAAACAATGCCAATACTTCAGAAATATCGGTAAACCAAATAACAGCAGGCTCCCTTGTAACACAAACTTCAAAAAATCCCTCCTACTATAGTAGAATTAAACATGCTTTGGGTTTTCAGAAAAATTTGTATTTACCTCATCATGTATCAGTTGTTGCAGGTGTTCTTCAAAATAAACAGGGACAGAGCGCCTTTTTCACCGCCTATCAAGGAAATTTTAAAGAAAATGCAGGGCGATTATTTGCGAGCTCTGACCCAAATTCGAAAAGTTATCCTGGTACCGCTGTTCAGTTGGCTGGATATAATCTGTCCACTGACATGTGGAGAAATTATACTTTGAAAACCTTTACCCAGAATATATCGGGGGAACAAAATTTGAATTATCGATCATTTAATTTTATGCAGATGAATGTTGACTATAAATATGAATTGAAAACACATAGCTATACAATGCCATCATCTCCTACAACGCAAGTTCCTGGGTCTACAGTTACTGAGCAGAGATATGAAAAAGTAGGAACCCAACATCAGTAATTATTTTTTTATGAAGATTATACGATATGTTAGGGTGGTAATAATTGCAGTGTTATTCATTATTGTTATTCTTTGGGCTGCTTATTTTTTGGATAGTCTAAATAAATCGCAGCATCATATTTTCGAAGAAAATAATTCTGCACTGAACTTTCTACAGTGGATCAATAGGGTTTCAAATGGAAAACTTATTCTACAATCAAGATTCTTGGAGGATAATTTTTATTTGGAAGATTTTCCCAGAGTTAGTCTTTTAGCAGAGATTATTTTTATTAATTTATTGGTAGTTGTAGCAGTATTACGAAAACAAAAAATAAAACAATACGCTTTGAAAATTTGCATAAGCATATTATGTTTTTTAGTTTTATTCGAATTTCTAAATAGCACTCTTAAACTCTTCGTTCCAGGATAATTAAAAAAAGAATGACACTATATCTTGCCCTCCAAACCTTCTGCAATAGCTCTGTTTTTTATTTTTCACTTTTTACCAAAGCTTCGTATCCTTTTTGTGAACCAATTATTCTTTCTTACTGTTCATCAGTTTATCAATGAGCTCATTTTTTTCTTTGAGCATGCGCTCATAGAGCTCAATTTTTTGCTGGTACAGTTCTGCAATTTTTTCAATCGGGTTAAACTGGTAATTAACTGAGGAAGAGTGGTCGTGATAGTTATTTGAAATGATATTAAACGTAGCTTCTTCATTGAAGTTTTTAATAGCATCAGCACTAATGCCAAGAGCATTTGCCACCTTATCAAGGGTAGGTGCATCCAGTGTTTCTTTTTGTTCAAGAGCAGATACTTTTTGCAGATTCCAGTCGTCTCCAGGCTGATAAATTAAGGCTTCCAGTTTATTAAATATTATCCGTATTAATACCCTATTTATAACGCATTCCAACTATTATATTTGGAGATATATGAAAGTAATTTGTTACTATCCCGGCGGCATGATGATGCCAGGAAGGCAGTTTACCCAATCTTCTTCTAAATATAGATATGGCTTCAATAGTCAGGAAAAAGATGATGAAATTAAAGGAGAAGGAAATAGTTATACTGCTCAATTTTGGGAATATGATCCAAGATTAGTAAGGCGGTGGAATTTAGACACTAAGGCAAGTAGCTTTCCTTGGCAATCACCTTACTCTGTTTTTGATAATAATCCTATCTTAAAAAATGACCCTACAGGGGAATCAGGAATTGTGACTATTGATAAAGCAAATAAAACAGTAACAGTTACTTCTACCCTTACCCTGTACGGAGACGGGGCAAGTTCTGCCTTAGCTAAGCAATCAGCGTCGTTAGTACAAAATCAATGGAATGCAGCAAAGGGTACAACTAAGATTAATGGAGTTGAATATCAGGTAAAATTTATTGTTATACCACAATATATGGATGTAAAGGAACAAGGCGGTCTCGTTGGTAATGCCTTGGAGAATACCATAAAGCATAATAATGATTACTCTCAAAATTATATGCAGGTTGTTAGGACTGGGATTCCAGTTTCAGGGCTAGAACCCATTCCAATAGGTGCTACGCCCGGCGGTAATACTGGAAGATGGCTGCTTTCTGATATTAGTGACGGAAATAGCACTACTGCTTCCCATGAAATGGGTCATGGATGGGGGGAATTGCTAACGACCGATGGTGGGGATGATCGCGGGCATCCGGAGAATAATGATTTACGCGGTAAGGGTCAGCCAAGTATAATGTATCCTCGAGGCACCTTAGTAGATGCTAAATATACTCGAGATCAAAAATTAGGAAATTCGAAAATCGTTGATGGCAATAGAATTAATACGTTAGATCCCAGCAAGCGTAAGGTAACACAAAAGGATATTGATAATTTACATTTGGATAAATTAAAATTTGATAAAAATGGGAAAGCGAATTTGGGTAACTTACAGATATCTATCATAAATGAAAAAGTTATTAGCTATTATTATTTTAATTCAAATTTTGTCTTGCCACCGGTTGAAGCAAATTCAAAATGATAGTAGTCAAAATTATAAAGAATTAATAATTGGCAAATGGTTACTAACAACGACAGAATTTGACTATCCTGTAATAGAGTTTGAAAAGGGGAATATTGCATTGTTCAGTAGTACGGGGGATACTTTATATTCATATGCATATCATTTAAATAAGGATACTTTAATTCTACAAAACGGGAATGAATCAGTAATTAAAAATAAGATTCTTAAATTAACTCCAGACAGTTTATTATTTAGCAACTTATTAGTACATAAAGAACTTCAATTATACTTACGCAAAAGACACAATGAAAAGAGAGATTAATTAAATGAGTATTAAATATAAATTTTGAAATAGTAAAACGTAAATGCCAAATATAAAATAAAGTGTTACAAAACAGAAAAATATATATTAAGTGTTTTACTATTCCGCTAAACATGGATAGTCTCAATTATCACTACAACACAGCGAATAATCAATTGAATTTTGTTACCGATAATATTGATTCTTCAAATTACACCGAAGACATCTTTTTTTGGATTGCCTATCTTATCGTAACTATAATTATTGCCGGATTGGTTATCGAGGGAAAAACAGAGCTTTTGCAGAAGCTAATGGATTCAAAGAAATGAAAAAAACCACCAGCTTTTTATAACTGATGGCTTATTGTTTTTATTTTGTTAATCCATTATTGGATTAATGTGGTTTTGTATATTGATCTCTATCACGGTGTAATTTTAAAGAATCATTAGTTGGTATCTTTAAATTTCTTAGTATTAGATCCTCTCCATTGAAAAACATTATCTTGTATAAATCCCCTTCGCCAAACATCATTGTTGTATCATTAATGAGCTTCCAGTATGGCTTTGAAAGAACGGGAGAATGAAATATCAAACGGCTTCCTGCATCATTATTATATTCAATAAAGGTTCCATTTTTATAAAAGCAATATCCAATTGCATACGGCTTTGATGTATCATTACTGTATCTATACCAATACTTAAAATTTCCATTGGTTAAATCTCTTACCATTAGACTGGTTTTATTTCTACAACTGGATGCTATTAATATACATATTACTGCACTTAAATAAAATCTATTCATACTTTTAATGGGGATCATTTCTGGGATTAACAAAACCTACATTTTTAACTACCTTGTTATTATTATCTCTTCCATAAACTTTAACAGCAGGCAAAGGAGCTGATGACCTTTGAGGGTAAATCCAAACATTAAACGGCTTTAGTTTATTGTTTATTAGCTTAACCTTATCGTCAAATTGTTTGTCATCAATTTCATCTGCGTTTAATGCGCCTAAAAGATAGGATGCATAATTGGTAGCCATTCCCATTTTATACGAATTGTCTGTACTCTTAAAACTCTTATCATCAAGTTGTTTCTCATAAATAGCAAGATGGTCTGTAAATTTATACTCACGACCTTTTTCCGGGTCTTTTGCTTCTCTATGTTTCTCCTCATGTAATAATGTATTAGTTAAATTATTATAATTATTTAAGTCCGGATTAACTCCGCCTTTAGCACTCACCATTATTCCTGTTGCATTTGTGAAGGCCAGTGAGGATCCTGGATCATTTCTTAGATTAGAAGTTGTTGGGCTTATGCCCACAGTTGTACCAACTGGAATACCTGCTTCAGGCGCATAATGCGCTACAATCTTAACTAAGGTTCGAATATTTTTCGAACTATTAGGAGCAATTTGTGATAAAAGCCTAACACCATCTTTTGTAATTATTTTTATACTAGTCCCTGTTGTAGTTCTATGTGAAAAAGTCCCATCTGAATTAAAAAAGTCGTCATCCCCATTAGGGTCTAATTTCCACATAGGATTATTGCTAAAAGTAGCATAATCACTTTGCCAAGGTTTTTTGATTGGGTCAAGATTCCAACGCCTTACAAGACGGGGATCATATTCCCAAAATTGAGCAGTATAACTATTTCCTTCTCCTTTAATTTCATTAGATTTCTCCTGTCCGTTAAATCCGTACCGATAAGAACTATTTGATTGCGCAAACTGCCTTCCTGGCATCATCATGCCGCCGGGATAGTAATCATTTGCTGTAACAACATCGGCATTAAAGTAGTCGATTGTGGTGTCATTTAATGCATGGCCGATCTTCTTATCAGAGATGGTGGCAAGGACGTTTCCGAGATGATTGGTGAGTTCATAATTTCTTGTTCCGTACAGCAAACTATCACTGATGCTGGATGTAATCACATTTGGAGGATTTGCTGGAATGGCATTACTCCATCTCCATATACCAAGCCTGCTGCTACCATATAAATGCTGTTCATCCCATTTTATGGTTCCATTATTTTTATTGCTATAAATGCCCATAACATTGCCGCTTGCATCTCTTACATAAAAAGTTGTATTTGTTGTATCTCCTGAGGAAACCTGTTTTGTTGTTCTGTTTCCTGCTGCATCATAATCATAAGTGATATTGGTGTTGGATGCTCCCTTTACTATTTTATTGATTTTGCCATATACAGTCCACCTGATGGTGTCTATTCCCTCAGCAACATCTTTTTTAAGGTTACCTATTTTATCATAGCTGTAATTATTTGATGATTGGTTATCGATGTCTTCGGTATAATTTGAAGCAGCTACACTATCTGTAACAAAATTCAACTGGTTATTTCCGGTATTGTAGTGATAGTTGAAACTGTCCATAGCCAATGGCTTTCCTGTTTGATTAGCTCCATTACGCAGGTATCCTAAAATATTTCCATTGGCATCATAGCTGATCTGTTCCTTATAGGCCTCAATGATGGATGTATTATCCCATGTAGTTCCTGCCGCTGGTGTATGCCTGTTCATCTTCATTAAACGGTTAAGCTGGTCATATGCGTATGTATAACCAACCATTTTTCCTGTATCAAATTTATTTAATGCTAAGGTAGTATTGCTGATATTACCATTATACAAGGCACTGCCTGTATTTCCTGAATTGGGCGTTCCAGAACTGTAAGTAGTTCCCAGGCTTGCACCGGTTCCACCAATAGGGGTGAAATCATTATTAAAATATCCTAAGGTAAATCCATACACATCCCTTACTACCCTGCCAAATGTTGTGGCGAATCCATTACCATCTTTACCCATATCTGTTGCTGGGTTAAGAACTGCTGAATTAATTCCCTTCAACCATCCCTGTAATGTATAGGCGTAATCAATCCCCTGCAATTTATATTGTCCCAGTTCTGTTCTGGCCAGGGGCCCATGTAAATAATAGGTATAGCTTGCATCATTAAGCCATAATAGCCCGTCACGGCTGCTTTGTGCATCGGTTACCCTGTTCTCTGCGTCATATAAATATTTATAATAAAATTGGTCGCCTTTGCCTTCCTGGTACATCGCTTTATTAACCTTCCCGCTTACCAGGTCATAATCATAATCCATCCGCTTGATACCATTATCACTCAACGGTCTCATTTTGCCTATTTCCTGCCATAATGTTTTTACATTACCATTGATGTCGTATGAATAATGGGTTCCGTTATCATAGGCATTGGATGCGAAAATGCCGTTCTCCGAAAACAAGGATGCCACTACTCTTTTTCTTGAACTGCCTAATGACTGATTATCGGTAATGTCAGTATTGGTTACGATGTTTTGATCGGGCTGATCATAAATCGTTTTTGTTATCTGTTTATTTGTTCCCGTTTCCATCCATGCAATAAGCGCAGTTGTATCTTTTGTATTAAGGGTTGAAATATCATCAGCGCCGGACTTTTCACCTACTTCGGTTATTCTGCCCAAACCATCATATTTAGTATAACTAAACCGGTTGGCTGACCCATTGTAAGAGGCAGTTGTTTGCTGCTCTTTGTTTTGTGAAATTACCAAACGTCCCAGTCTGTCATACCAGAAATGTGATGTATCTCCATCAGGTGAATACTGTTGCACTACCTGATTAAGTGATGAATACTGATAGGTAGACGGAAGATCGTGATGAGGGTAGAGAATAATACGGTTGCTTATCCAGCTATACGTTCCCGATACATTTCCTGATGTATTGTCAATGATGTTTTTAATAATACTACCAGAACCCTCATTTAACGGTGCCCATACTAACAGCGCTGTCTTATCAGTTGGAGCCAGGCAATTATCAAAATAATTTCGCCTGATCTCTGATGATGTCAGCAGTCGTTTATATAACCTGAACTGTTTTATTTTTCCTGTAAACTGTTGGGAAACTACAGGGGCACTCCCGATCTGAATTGCTGCCGGTGTAGAAGTAATGTTTCTTGAGCAGTTTGCTTTAAGAACAGGTTATTTTTATGAAGCACCTTCAAAAGGCAATCGAAAATTTTTTACTGTAGGGGAGGTTTACTTTTATCAAAGTTTAATGTAAATTTTTCTTATTTATTTCCAACAGGCAGCGGTGCTCAAAGTAGTCCTTTGGAAAGTACTTTCCGTACGAGTATCATTTTTAATTTTGACAACAGAAAATAAAATTTTATATCTGAGACATTTTTTATAGAAAATTAAGTAATTAATAAAGTTTAATTAACCCAGGCATTATGTTTGGGTTTTTTAATTTTTAAAATGAATAGCGCAACCGGAAAATATATAATCCTTATCGGTGCAATTATAATTATTGCAGGAGTAATTATTTATTTTTTTCATGATAAATTAAATTGGTTAGGAAAACTACCCGGAGATATAAGGATAGAAAAAGAAAATTTTAAATTTTATTTTCCCATAACTACAATGATCATAC
>JALYYX010000036.1 GCA_030946075.1 Bacteroidota bacterium
ATTTAGATGAAGATTGCGCTGGATATGATGGGTGGCGACTTTGCGCCATTAGAAGCTATAAAGGGGGTTGAATTATATCTGGAAAAAATTAATACTGATACAACACTATTGCTCATTGGTGATGAGCCTGCAATAAAAGAATTATTAGATCGGCATAACATCAGTGCAAATAATATTGAGGTTATTCATTCCTCGCAGATAATTGAAATGCATGAGCATCCGACCAAAGCATTAAAAGAAAAAAAACAATCATCAATTGCAATCGGTTTTCATTTGCTTGCTACTGATAAGGCAGATGCATTCATAAGTGCAGGCAATACCGGCGCTATGATGGTTGGTGCATTGTTCAGCATTAAAGCTATTGAAGGTGTGTTGCGGCCCACTATTGGTGCTTATATGCCAAGAGAAGATGGGGAGTTGGGATTGCTGGTAGATGTGGGACTGAACGGAGATTGCAAACCGGAAAACTTATCGCAGTTTGCTGTGTTAGGCTCTTTGTTTGCAAAACATATTTTAGGTTTTGATGGCCCCAGAGTTGGACTTATTAATTTGGGAGAAGAAGAAGGCAAAGGAAATATTTTAACGCAGGCAGCATATCCTCTTCTTAAGAAAAATAAACAAATAAATTTTATCGGAAATATTGAAGGCCGTGACCTTTTAAAAGGTAAAGCAGAGGTTATGGTTTGCGAAGGCTTTACAGGAAATGTAATTTTAAAATTTGCAGAATCTATTTATGATCTGGTTAAAAGCCGAAATATAAATGATGAACACTTTAACCGATTCAATTTTGAAATATATGGCGGCGTTCCTGTGCTTGGTGTGAACAAGCCCGTTATTATTGGTCATGGAATTTCACATGCCCTTGCATTTAAAAATATGATATTGATGGCTGAAAAAATGTTACAAAAAGACTTAACAGGTAAGATAAAAACCAGTTTGAGCGGTGTTGAGTAAAATAGTTTTGTGTTAAAAAATTCGGGAAGTGTTTTTGAATACATACATAATGTTTCAAATAAATCTGATGTTTAAAAAAATTTTACCCGTTGCTCTTGTTATCACCATACTATTCAGCTGCAGCAGAAAACATACTCCTGAAAAAGCCATAGCAGAAACGCCGGTAAATGTTCCAACAAAAAGTGATTCTGTTGTTGTAAAAAAAAGAAATTTTACTCCTACAAAAAAAGATATAATTCCCAATTCCATTGGGGTTAACGATCAGGCCGCACACAAAAGTATTGATGGCAGATTATACTACGATCTTCTTGGCCATAGGTACTGGAAAAATTATAAGAACGGAAAATATTATCTTTTCAACCAGAAGATGTATGATAACCCTGCATTTAAGCCGCCGAAATATTAGTAATAATATTTCCACCCCTTTGAGGCTAATAATTTTTTGGGAGAATACATTCGTCCGTTTTTAATTACCCACTCTACTCTACGTATATCACTAATATTTTTTGTGCCGTTACCATCAATTAATATAAAGTCGGCATCTCTTCCAACCTTAATTTGTCCATATATTTTTTCTAAGCCACAATCTTTGGCGGCATTATATGTGGCAATTGTGTTCCAGCGGGGTCTTCGTGGTTTGGGTTTTGTGTGTTAGCACGAGACCCTGCTGTTGAAAAGAATGAGAACTTTTGGGTTGCCAATTTATCCTACATCGGGGTCTCGCCTTGCACTGGCTCTGCTGTGAAGACCCCCCTGAGACACAAAGCCGCCGGTAAAGTAGAAGATGAAATTTTGGTAAAAAGTTTTAATTTATCAACTACCAATGAATTAATTTGGAAGAAATAAATTCGCAAATAATTATTTCACTTTCGGTTTCAATAAATATTATTGTATATTTCTTTTTGTATGTAATACATTTAAATCCCAGGAATGCACGTTGCGGTTCTCTGCAAAGAGGATAAGATTTTCTTGTGTCAGAAAGTTTAATAAAATAATCATAAATGTCATCGGTGAATTTATCGGCAGCAGCAATCATGCCTTTAGATTCAATATACCAAGCAATCGCTGATATATTATCGGCGGCAGTTTGTTTTACAATTACTTTTCGCCTGCCCATTTCCTGATCATTTTTTTACTGTATGCCCTGGCCTGTTCTACTGTAAATGTTTTTTCAGGTTTGGTTTTTAATGCTGCTTTTTTTTGTAGCACCTGATAATTTTTTTCAGGAATCAGAACATATTTCTTCTTGTCTATAATTAATTCCGTCATAATAAAAGTTTTTTTTCAAATTTACAAAATAAGTATCGCAAAGAAAACAAAGAACCGCAAAGAACGCAAAGCCTTTGCGACCTTTGCGAAACCTCTGCGTACTTTGCGATACTCTTTGCTCAATAAAGTGATAATGTACAAGAGTGCGACGCCAATGAAGTTTAATAGAAGTACTAAAGCTGACTACCAAATTTTCAACTCATAAATAAAAACTCCTAATTCAATAGTTATCTTTGCGCACTTTTATGAAATACACAAATGAAATAAGCAAGCGGCGCACATTCGCGATCATCAGTCATCCCGATGCCGGCAAGACGACGCTTACAGAAAAATTTTTATTGTTCGGCGGCGCCATACAAACCGCCGGCGCTGTAAAAAGTAACAAAATAAAAAAACATGCTACATCAGATTTTATGGAGATAGAAAGGCAGCGGGGGATTTCTGTAGCCACTTCTGTAATGAGCTTTGAATACAAAAATACTTTGGTGAACCTGCTGGATACCCCCGGCCACAAAGACTTTGCTGAAGACACTTACAGAACACTTACCGCAGTGGACAGCGTAGTGCTGGTGATAGATTGCGTAAAAGGGGTGGAAGAACAAACGAGGAGACTGATGGAAGTTTGCAGGATGAGAGATACCCCGGTGATAGTTTTTGTAAATAAATTGGACCGCGACGGAAAGAATCCTTTTGATCTTTTAGACGAAATTGAAAATGAACTAAAAATAAAATTGCATCCTTTAAGCTGGCCAATTGGTATGGGCAGAGAATTTAAAGGGGTGTATAATTTGTTTGATAAGAGTTTGCTTTTGTTCAATCCAAATCAAAAAGCAACAGAAGAAGATTATTTACCATTGAAAGATCTGAATGATACTGTTCTTGAAAAAAAGATCGGGGAAAAAGAAGCAGCGCAATTAAGGGAAGATGTTGAATTGATAGATGGTGTGTATGGAGCATTTGAAAGACAGCCGTATCTGGAAGGAAAAGTTGCTCCTGTTTTTTTTGGAAGCGCCATAAATAATTTTGGCGTTAAGGAGTTGCTGGAAACATTTATCCAGATCGCTCCTCTCCCATTGCATCGTGCAGTAACAACAAGAATGGTTGAACCAACTGAAGATAAATTCAGTGGATTTGTTTTTAAAATTCATGCCAACCTTGATCCGAAACATCGTGACCGCATAGCTTTTTTAAGAGTGTGTGCTGGTAAATTTGAGCGTAACAAATATTTTCATCATGTGCGGCTTGATAAAGATGTAAGGTTCAGTAATCCATATACTTTTTTAGCAAGAGATAAAGATGTTATTGATGCTGCCTTTCCGGGTGATGTTGTTGGTTTATTTGATACGGGAAATTTTAAAATCGGTGATACTTTAACCGAAGGTGAAGATTTTTACTTCACGGGAATACCTTCATTTTCTCCTGAAATTTTTAAAGAGGTCCAGAATAAAAATCCAATGAAAACCAAACAGTTAGAAAAAGGAGTATTACAGCTTACCGATGAAGGAGTGGCGCAATTGTTTACCCAGTTTGGCGGTAATAAAAAAATTATCGGTTGTGTGGGTGAATTACAATTTGAAGTTATTCAATACCGGCTCTTGCATGAGTATGGAGCATCGGTTCAACTGAATAATTTACCTTTTTATAAGGCTTGCTGGCTAACAAGTAAAGACCCAAAAAAGCTGGAAGAATTTATAAAATTTAAACAGGCAAACATTGCTAATGATAAAGACGGTCATTTGGTTTACCTGGCACAAAGTGAATGGTTCTTAAATACGGAAAGAAGAAATAATCCTGATATAGAATTTCATTTTACCAGTGAGATACATAAGGGAGTTAGAATTGATTAATTGAGAATGGGGAATGAAACTAATTATATTTCCGGCATGGTTCCAAAGTAATTGTGTGGGGTTATTTGTTTCAATTCTTTTTTTATTTTAGATGAAACTTTCAGTGAATCAATAAATTTACTAATACTTTCTTTGTTCAGATTTTCATTTCCTCTTGTTAATTGCTTCAAAGCCTCATAAGGTTCAGGATATTTTTCTCTTCTTAAAATTGTTTGAATAGCTTCTGCAACAACAACCCAGTTATTTTCAAGATCTTCTTTTATTTTTTGTTCATTCAAAATTAATTTTTCCAATCCTTTTTTTATAGAATCGATTGATATAATTGTATGTGCAACAGGCACTCCAATATTTCTAATCACCGTTGAATCTGTAAGGTCGCGTTGTAATCTGGAAATGGGAAGTTTAGCTGAAAGGTGCTCCAGCAAAGCGTTTGCGATGCCAAGATTACCTTCAGCATTCTCAAAATCGATAGGGTTTACCTTATGCGGCATGGCACTGCTTCCTACTTCATTCTTATTTATTTTTTGTTTAAAATAATTCATTGAAATGTATTGCCAAATATCGCGGCACAGATCAATTAAAATTGTATTAATACGTTTGATATTATCAAAATGTGCAGCCAGCATATCGTAATGCTCTATCTGTGTTGTAAACTGCTGACGTTTTAAATTTAATTTTTTTTCAACAAACTCATTTGCAAATTTTATCCAACCTTTATCAGGGAAAGCAACAACATGAGCATTAAAATTCCCTGTGGCCCCTCCAAATTTTGCAGTGAAAGGAATATGTTTAAATTGCTCTAATTGATTTTGTATTCTTTCTACAAAAACCATTATTTCTTTACCTAATGTTGTGGGGGATGCAGGCTGACCATGCGTATAGGCAAGCATTGCTACATTTTTCCATTTCTTTGCTAATTCTAATAATTCTCTCTTTAAATTTTCAACACAAGGCAAATATTCTTTCTCAACAGCATCTTTCCATAACATGGGTAATGCAGTATTATTTATATCCTGCGAGGTCAATCCGAAATGAAACCACTCTTTATTATTTCCTGCACCTATCTTTTCCAATTCATCTTTTAAAAAATACTCAACAGCTTTTACATCATGATTGGTAATCTTCTCAATATCTTTTATTTTTTGTGCATTGATTAAGGAAAAATCTTTTATCATTTTCTGTAAATACTCTTCAACTTTGTTTGGCACTGTAAAAAACTTTTTTTCAGAAAGAAATAAAAAATATTCTATCTCAATAATTATACGTTGCTTAATTAATGCAAACTCAGAAAAATATTTATCGAGCTGTTCTGTTTTGTTTCTGTAACGTCCGTCAATTGGGGAAATAGCAGTAAGTGGCTCAAGTTGCATTTGCCAAAGATAAAAAAACGAAACCAGTCTTATTAAATTAATGAACAGTTGATATTTAGTTACTTTAATTAACCCGAAAAGGAAATTTGATTCAGAAACATTTAGGAAAATTTTTTTAATTATTTTTACACCCTATAAACGGTGGTTGTAGCTCAGTTGGTTAGAGCATCAGATTGTGATTCTGAGGGTCGGGGGTTCGAGCCCCCTCATCCACCCACAAAAATCCTTAACGAAAGTTGAGGATTTTATTTTTATCCAAAGCATTTTTAAGTTGTTTCTTTGCATTGTTTGTATGCATTGGTATAATTATTTAATAACAATTTTATTATCAGGTTTCATAGGTTATGGAATAATCTGGTTTGCTATTAAAATGTTATTTCGTCCAAGAAGACCAAAAAATATTTTTGGCTATAAATACCAGGGCATTTTTCCCAAAAACCAAATTAAAATAGCCGAAATGCTGGGACACTTAAGCACCGAGCTTTTGCCCTTCGCAGATATTGAGCAACGCATTACAAGTGCTGATAATCTTGAAAAATTAAAGCCTGAGATTGAAGCACACATCGATGTATTTCTGAATAAAAAATTCAGAGAAGTATTTCCTATCCTATCAAAATTTATTGGTGAAAAAACAACCAATCAAATAAAAACTGCTTTTATGGAAGAACTGGAAAGCATGTTTCCTACATTGATGCATAAATATATGAGTCAGCTAAAACAGGATATCGATCTTGAGAAAATTGTTATAGAAAAGGTGTCAGGCTTTTCAGTGATTAAGCTGGAATATATTTTAAAACAAATAACCAAAAAAGAATTTCAATTTTTAAAAATTACTGGTGCTGCTTTTGGTTGTCTTATTGGAGCCATACAGGTTTTAATAAACATACTGGCTCATTGATAACCTGTAATACCTGATAACTGCCATTCATATATAATTATCACTTTTATTTTAAAGTTTGTAACCACTTTTGCGCCGCAGCATTAAGTTATTTCCGCTTTTATAAATTTTATATTATGAAGAAAATATTTTTACTCCCAATAGTTTTTTTATTAACCACAGTTTTATTTGCGCAAATGCCCGGTGGCATAAGAGCACAAATGGGCGGGCAGAGCATGAACATCGGTCATTTTTATGGAAAAATTCTTGACTCGGCTACCAACAAACCGTTGGAGTCAGTATCTGTTCAGTTAATTCAAAGCAAATTAGATTCCGTCACTAAAAAAAGGAAAGATGTTGTAGTTGCAGGAATGCTTACTGATAGAAAAGGAGATTTTAGTTTAGAGAATCTTCCTGTAGTAGCAACATTCAAATTAAAAATTACGGGTATTGGGTATAAAACCATAGAACAAAAAGCTTTCTTTAATATTAAAATGGGTGGCGGCGATATAACCCAGATGTTGAATGGAGTTGATAAAGATCTTGGCAATATAAAAATGGAAACCGATGTTAAACAACTTACTGAAGTTAGTGTAACGGGTACAAAAAGCTTACTGCAAATGGGTATTGACAGAAAAATATTTAATGTTGATAAAAGCCTTACCAGTATTGGCGGAACTGCAGTTGATGTAATGAAAAATGTGCCCTCTGTAAATGTTGATATTGATGGAAATGTTACATTGCGCAATGCAACGCCCCAAATATTTATAGATGGAAGACCGACAACCCTAACATTAGATCAGATACCTGCAGATGCAATACAAAGCGTGGAAATTATTACAAACCCTTCAGCAAAATTTGATGCCTCCGGCGGAGGGTCGGGTATTTTAAACATTGTTTTAAAGAAGGCCCGCAAAGCAGGATACAGTGGCAATGTAAGAGCCAATATTGATTCACGTGCAAAGTTTGGATTAGGTGGAGATTTTAATGCAAAGCAGGGAAAAATAAACTTCTTTGTTAACTCAATGTTCGCACAACATAAATCTATAAGCACAGCGCAAACAACCAGAACAAATTTTTTAAGTGCCAATCAAACTGAGCACATAACCCAAAATGATGCACCAACCAGCGATGGTTACTTCGGCTTCATTAGGGGCGGTCTGGATTTTTTTGCAGATAACCGTAACACATTTACAGTTGCCGGCGCTTTTGTAAGGGGTAAATTTTCCAGCATGGATAATATGAATATTTTAAGAGATACAAATTATATTTCTCCTGAGAATGGCCTTACCAATACAACAGGAAGTTTTTCCTTTCGGAATTATGGAACAACATTCAGTTATAAACACAATTTCGCAAAAGCAGGAAAAGATTTAACTGCAGATGCAAATTATAACGCAAGCAAAAATGATAATGGTTCACAAAGCGCTACGCAATATTTTTTAAAGAATGGCAGTCCCAAAACTCCACTAGCCACTCTACAGTCGCTGGGAGGCGGTAATTCAAATTATTTAACTGTACAAACAGATTTTGTAAATCCTATAACTGATAAAATAAAAATGGAAATGGGTTTAAGAGGTGCGGTTAGAAACTTTACAAGTATGAGCAATACCAATTTTCTTATAAATGGAAATTATATTCCATTAAAAGGATTGGGTAACAATTACAAATTTAACGATCAGGTGTATGCCGCTTATACAACGTTTACTCAATCAATAAAAAACTTTAGTTACCAGTTAGGTGCAAGGGTTGAAAGCTCACAATACACAGGCACTTTGATTGACAGCGGTAAAACATTTACAAATAAATATCCATTCAGCTTTTTTCCATCTGTTTTTTTAACGGATAAAATAAATGATAAACAAAGCCTGCAATTAAATTATTCAAGAAAGATAAACAGGCCCAACTTTTTTCAATTGATACCTTACATCGATTTTTCAGATTCTCTTAACCTAAGCAAAGGAAATCCAAACCTGATACCGGAATTCACTAACCTTCTTGAATTTTCTTACCAGATCGATCTTAATAAAGGGAATAATTTACTGGCTACAGTATATTATAAAAACACAAATGATCTTATAACACGTTTTCAGTATAAAGATAAAAATCCCAATCAGTTAAAAAGTGATTCAGTTGTAATAAGCACGTTTGCTAATGCAAATAGTTCTTATGCTTATGGCTTAGAATTAACAGGCAAAATTGTGCCGGCAAAATTTTGGGATATAACAGCAAATGTGAATTTATACAACGCACAAATTAATAGTACCAATATTACATCCAGCTTAAATAATCAGCAACTTAGCTGGTTTGGGAAATTGAACAATAGTTTTAAATTGCCTAAAAATTATTCTATACAGTTTACTGCAAACTATCAAAGCAAAACCATTTTGCCACCAAGCGGAAATCGTGGCGGAGGTGGCGGAATGATGATGTTTGGTGGGGGACAAATATCAACAGCCAATGGTTATATAAAGCCTAATTATGGATTTGATATAGCCTTTAAAAAAGATTTTTTAAAGAATAATGCAGCCTCACTTACATTAAGTGTAAATGATATTTTTAAAACAAAGGTTTACAGTACGCATTCAGAGTCGGTTTATTTTACTCAGGATAATATACGCCGCAGAGATCCGCAAATAGCAAGATTAAGTTTCAACTGGCGCTTTGGTAAGTTTGATGTTTCTTTATTTAAAAGGAAAAATTTAAAAGGTGAGCAGGAAGGAATGCAAAATGGTATGCAGGGTATACCGCAATAAAAATTTTTTGAAAACTATCATTTAAACCTCAGCATCAGAGGTTTTTTTGTTCAAATATCTTTAAGAGTTGGGAATTTATTTTATTAATGTACTTTACATTGGCTTAGTTGTTGAAGAGAGTTTATTTGTTATTACTAAACAACACTAAAAATTAATTA
>JALYYX010000041.1 GCA_030946075.1 Bacteroidota bacterium
TCTTTTTTGTTTCTAATTTATCGCTCTGCACATTTAAGCCGCTTACAAATGCATCGCCATTATCTGCTTCCAAAAACCCGGTGATGATCTTCATTGTTGTAGATTTTCCTGCACCATTCGGACCAAGAAAACCTACAATTTCTGCCTTATCTATTTTGAAAGAAATATTATTGATTGCTTTTTGCTGTCCGTAAATTTTTGTGAGGTTGGAAACCTGGATAGACATGAGGTAAAATTACACCTTAATCAACTTTTTTTTTGGGGGGGGGTAATAATTTTTTAATTTGTATTTTAAGATCTGCCACTTCGGTATATAAATTAGTAACCATAGCCATATCCATTAAAACATTTTGTTGTGGAAGCATATTTAGAAATTCTTTTTTTGAATGAATAGTATGTGATGAAGTAAGATTACAAACATCAGTATCCAGCAACTCTGCTATAAATTGCAAGCATGATACACTTAAATCTGTAATGCCGTTTTCTATCAGACTTACAGCTCCTTTGCTAATTTCCAAAGCATTGCCCAGCGCCATTTGATTCCATCCTTTTCGCTCACGTGCTAACTGAATGTTTTTGCCAATAATTTTTTTGTACTCGGGTGAGTTTGGTGTGTAGCATTTTTTCATGGAGGTTATTTTGAGAAAGCTACAATTAAGTATTTACTAAACAAAATTATTTTTTACTAAACAACCCATTGGTTTTACTAAACACTTAAAGTATTAATTTTTTGGTAACGGCTTTTATCTTCTCACCTTTGAATAATCAAAAAGCAGCATGCAATAAAGTAGAAGCCTATTACATGCTGCACCCGGCAAAAAGTATTTGTTTCAAGATTGCGCATAGAAACAAAATGCTTTAACCGGGGAATAAACCTAATTATTCATAACAAAATTAAAGAAATGAAAAGAAAAATTATTTTTATCTTAGGCTCTGTAATTATTGTAAGCCTATTATTGTTTATTAATGGATGAAAAAAAATGCTGATGTACTACCAGAGAAGAAAAATAACCAACAACTGAAACCGCTTACTCCCGAACAGCAAGCCATTAAAGACAGAATGGAACAAAGGGCTATCATTACTTCTTATGTAATGCGTGATAAGGAAATTGTAAAGTTGTTTGTAAATGCTATTCATTATAGAGTAAGACACAATTCGCAAAATGATGAAGCTATAAGTTTTAAAGAAATTGCTGAAGAAAAATATGATTACTCACGAGAATTTGCTCAAAAATTTAAAGCTTCATATTTAAATATTTATTATGCACATAATTATTTTAGAGCAGATAAATTTCCGGTGCCAATTAAACCTAATCCAAATTCAAGAACGGCAACATTAGATGATGTTTTTATTGATGCTGATGGTACTCAGATATATTGGCCATATTCAGATTTTTTTGTAGGTCAAGAAGTTACTGACCCTGCAACAACTTATTACCCTATGGCCGATTTAGAGACAGTGGAAGCTTTTTTACCTGATCCAGGAAATCCATCCACAGACATAGTATTTCCAGCTAACGAAACCTATTCACAGTCTGATCCGATATTTGTTTTAAATTTTAATTTATCACCTGATGATTATTTTAGAGTAGATAGTGTGCCGCCCCCGCCTCCGCCTCCTCCTGTTGCTACTTGCCAATGGTTAAATTATAATACAATTGCTGATGTGATAAATGATCAATATGTTGTAAGTGTAACCATTCCAAAGGTCAGATTATTGAAAAATTTCAGGACCTGGGTGGGAGGAAGTAATTATTTAACCATGCAGCAATGGTTTATAAAACCAAACAGTTTAAATGTAAATCCTTCTACCTCTCTACCAGTTGTTACGGCAGATCATAGAGATGTTTGTAAGAATTATCAAATAAAACGAGCAGACGTAGGTAATTGGATGACTGTTGGCTGGAATTATAATGATGATTGGAAACTGATTGAATATGATAATCCGATGGTTCTTTTTTCCGAACAGGGATGGTTTTATAATCCTGATGGACAGGTAACATTTGATGTAAATGCTGGTTTAACTTATGATACAGCAACCCGCCGATTTGTACCTTCATTTAACGCAGGGGCTAAAGCATCTGTTACAGCACATATTGGTACCTCATATGAATATAGGGGTTCAGATTATTTATCCCGAAGAGGAGTGTTTGCAAATGCTGTTGGGAATAATTTTAGTATAGGAACTGCAACACAAGCACCCGTAATTCAATGGAGAGGATTTCCTCCAAGGCCAGTACTTGCAAATATTAGCTTAGATACTGACCCATGGGCATTACGCCAAGTAAGTGATTGCATTCAGTATTATTTTAAAGTACATGAGTGTCATTAATTATTAACGAACAGGCAGAGTTTTCTCTGCCTGTTTTTAATTTTATATCATGAAAAAACTCCTCTCCCTCATTTTTACTATTAATTCAATTGCACTTTGGGCTCAACAAAAAAATGTATTTGATATTACAACTAGTGCAGGTTACAATAATCATTCATATACGTATAATATACCTGGCTGGTATTTTAAAATGGGTCTTGAAAAGAGAATAGGTGATAATTTTCAAGTTAGCCTACGATACTGGCATTCAAACTCCAGTAACTTTCCTAAAAATATGCATGTCTATTCTTTTCAAAAGCCCCAAGAGGACGAACTAATTACCCATTTCTTAGGGCTAACTGAGGAAGAAAGATCAACAGGAAAAGGTTCTTATATGTTATTAGTAGGTGATGTTATTGGTTTATCTGCAAATTATCACCTTAATATAAAAAAATTTTATATTGCTCCAAAGCTGGGATTTAATTTCATTAAATCTAAATACATAGATGTTGGGTTGCACGAGGCTTATTTTGATAATCAAGGCAGAACCATAGGGGGCAAAATAGGTTACGATATTAGAGCAAGTACTTTAAACGGTTGGAGTTTTGGTTTAGATTTAGGATATAAATTAAATAATCATATTCAAGTTTTTATTGATTTGGAGGATATTAGGGATCGCAATGGACAAGGTGGTTATAATTATTATGAAGCAAAAACTTTAGGAGCTGGAATCAAATATAGTATAATCAGAAAATAAATTTTTGATCTATACTTCTGCTTCTGGCGGTCTACTCTGTGGCGGCTTATTCTGCTGCCCACGATTCTGCGGTGGTCTTTGAAGTCCATTCTGCGGACGACCTTGTTGTGGTCTGCCTTGTGATGGTCGTTGCTGATTTCCCTGCGGCGGTCTGCCTTGCTGAGGACGTTGAGGATTTCCTTGTTGCGGTCCGGCTTGTTGATTACGATTTTGTGGCGGACGGTTTTGATTTTGATTTTGTTGCCCTCTTTCTTTTGTTCTTCGCTTTTGCGAATTTTTTTCTAATGAACGTAAACTTATCTGCCCAACCACATCAACAAATTCGGGTTCAATTTCTTTTGGTTTGCCTGTTAAAACTTCTACAGTTTCTAATGCATCCGGTTTTATTCCCTGCCTGTTTTGAGATTGTATTTTTTTAACCTCATCAATGGAAACGGGATAATGCTTTGTACTTTCCGGCATTGTGTACCACATGATGTTCCGGAAAATATCTTTCTTTATCAGGAAGGCTCTGCCTTTGGTAACTTCCAACACTTCTGCATCATCAGGAAAATATTGTAATGCATCAAGGTACGTATCCAACTCATAATTTAAACAACACTTCAATCTTCCGCATTGCCCGCTGAGCTTTGTTTGGTTGATGCTTAAATTCTGGTAGCGTGCCGCCTGTGTGTTCACACTTTTAAAATCGGTAAGCCATGTGGCGCAGCATAGTTCTCTTCCGCAACTGCCGATACCGCCAACTTTCCCGGCTTCCTGCCTTGCACCTATCTGCTTCATCTCTACCTTAACCTTAAATTGGGAAGCATATACTTTTATCAGCTCCCTGAAATCAACCCTGTCATCAGCAATGTAAAAGAAAGTTGCTTTTCTGCCATCTGCCTGTATCTCTACTTCCGCCATTTTAAGGTCAACCTTTAATTGACGAGCCATAGCACGGCTTCTTATCAGTACATCTTTTTCACGGGCCTTGGTTTCTTTCCATTTATTGATGTCGCTATCGGTTGCTCTTCTTAATATTTTTTTGAAATCGGGATTATCTTCTTTAACGCCTTTCTTTTTTAATTGCATGCGAACTAGTTCGCCGGTTAATGAAATCGTGCCCACGTCAAAACCACTGATGCCTTCAACGGCAACAATTTCGCCTTTATCAAAAAGATGTAAGGAATTATTGCGGAAAAAATCTTTGCGGCTGCCCTGGTTAAAAGAAATTTCCATAATGCGGCAACTGCTTTCGGGGTCGCTGAAGGGTAGGTTTGCCAGCCAGTCGTGAACGTTCATCCTGTTACATCCGCCTGTGCTGCAACCACCATTACTTTTACATCCGCCCGGTTTTCCGCCTGTTGATGTGCTACAACTTGTGCAACTCATATAGCTTTAATTAATTG
>JALYYX010000052.1 GCA_030946075.1 Bacteroidota bacterium
GAATTAAGCCCCCGCACTGTAGAGGCTATGAGAGACAAATTAAAAACAAAAACCGGGGCTAAAAGCACTGCCGGTTTAATAATGTATGCCGTTAAACATAAATTGATTAATGAAGGTATGTAAATAAAAAAAAACTTTACAAAGGCTTTTGCTCATCAATTTATATGAGCATTTTCTTTACAAATCGGGATTAAATATTTAAAGATGCAGATTAAAAACTTTACTATGTTGTAAGTACTCCATTAAATTCATCAGAAAAATTGAAATCCAATCCCGTTAAACCTTGTATTAACCACATTATTATATTTTGATCCAAACCTGTACTGTAATCCTATTGACGTATAATAGTTGTATCCTGAAAAAATAAGCCTTCGTTGCGTAAGTACATCATCTCTTGTAGCGGTACCTTTCGGCAGCGAAAGCTGATCGTGTGTAAGCGAATAATTACCAAAAGCATTAATTGATAATCCTTTAAATATCCTGATGTTTAATGAACCGATAATGCTCAAATTATTTTTTGTAAAGTCATGAAAATATGTAGAATAAAAAATACCAGAACTAATACTGCCCCATGGCTGCGTAAAAGATGCTGAGGAAGTTATTGTTTGCTTAAATAACAGTTCTTTGGTTTGAAAAAATATGGTGGTATCATAATATTGATTGTACTGCGGACCGATATAATAACCAAATGTTACTGATTTGGAATTTGACATGGAATAAGGATAAATATTATACTCTGCTTTTGCCGAAAACCCATAGCGGTTTTTAAGGTTAGAAAATAAGCTATTGCTGTAATCCGCATCAAAACCCCACGACCATTTATTATTAATACTGAAAGCATCCCCGAAATGGATATCTAAGCTTTTTGATTTTACCTTTATCACCTCCAATCCATAAGTTGATTTACTAATTCGCTTATTATAATTGATTGAAAAATTAGTTTTCAGTTTTTCCGTAGTTCTGTTGGCAGAAAAATTGCCACCAAAAGAGGATGACTTGTAAACCTCTGACCCGTTTAAATTTCCTCTCACTCCCATATTAAAAATCCATAAGTTCCATGGATCTTTATTTAATTGAGCGCTATCGCTTTTATTTATTTTTTCGGAGGGATATTTATAAAGAATATCAATATTTTTTGCCAAATCTGTTTTAGAAATATATCTCGTTAAACCGATTTTAAGAAAAGTTACCATCAACTTTCTTTTATCATCACTAGTATTATTGGCATCATTAAAAAATGAAAGTGTGTCAGAAATATTTTGAAACCTTTTCTGGCCGATGAAATTCAAATAAATTTTTTCTCCTCCGCCATTAATGTATTGTGAGGTAACTAATATGTGAATATTAGCATCAGTGCGGTCTCTTACAAAATCTACCCATTTTATTTCTGTTCTTATATAATCAAAATCACATCCGTGAGACTGGCAATCAAAAAAAGTTTTTATGCCTTCATTATTTACTGCAGGTTGTGCGATTACTGCTGTAAGCAACAGATTTTGAAAAAGAAAGATTATAAAAAATGATTTAAAGCAGTTATAGTTCATGTTATAAAAATATTGTGCTCATTTATATTAATGTCTGCGCTGTTTATACTTTGATAAATGTTTAACATCTCGCTAATCGCATTTTTTCCTTTATAACCGAGGTCAATCGAATATTTATTTACATAAAGATCAATATGCTTTCTCATTACATCTTCTTCCATTTCCTGTGAATGTTGACGGACATATTCAGTTATTAAAGGATAATTTAAAAAAGAATATTCTATACTTTTTTTAATGAGGTTGTCAATCCTTTTTAATAAAATAAGATCAATATTTCTTTTTGCAACTATACCTCCCAACGGAATTGGAAAACCTGTTTTCTCTTCCCAAAATTCTCCCAGGTCAATAATTTTTACTAGTCCTTTTTGTTGATAAGTGAAACGGTTTTCATGAATGATAACACCAACGGTATTTTTTTCTTTTGAGTCTAAAACAAAATTCTCTATTTCATCATACCTGATAAAAATTTTATTTTTTACTTCAGGAAAAGCCATACTGAAAAGCATGTGCGCTGTAGTATGTTCACCAGGAATTGCAACTTCACAATTTTTTATTTCTTGTATGCCTATTTCGGAATTGGCAATTAAAAGCGGCCCCACGCCACTTCCTAAAGCGCTGCCGCTACTTAAAACAAGATAGTTTTGTATCAGCAGTGGCAAAACACCATAACTAACTTTTGTTATATCCAATGTATTTTTTAAGGCAAGTTTGTTAAGTGTTTCAACATCTTCCATCACAACATCAAATTGAAGATCTTCAGTATCTATTTTTTTATTTACCAAAGCATCAAAAATAAAAGTATCATTTGGGCAGGGAGAAAATCCAAGTGTCAGCTTCATTTTATTGAGTCAATTATTTTAATTAATTCGTTGTTCAGGCTTTCAATGGCATCTTGCAATTTCCATTTTGTTTTGTCTCTTTCTCCAACTTTATTAGATATACCTCTGAGTTGTAAAAAGGGGATTTTCTGTTGCAGGCAAACGTAATGAAATGCAGCGCCTTCCATACTTTCAATATCTGAATTAAAAATTTTCTTTAACTGCTTCGTTTGTTTTTTCCTGTCACTTATTTTATTTATTGAAACAGCTTTCACTCTTTTTAAGTGATTGGCCTTTAATATTTCTGAAGAATTTATGAGCCATCCTTTTGTAAAAGGATATTCATTTTCGTTGCCAAAACCTGATTGAAATATTGTTTTGAAATTACCGTTTTCTTCCACTCCAATATCACCAAATGCATCCTGTTTAACAGCAACAACTTGTCCTTTTTTTATTTTTTTTGAGAAAGTTCCGGCTATACCTGCCTGTATCACAACATCATATTTATCCTGTAATAATTTTTTTGTAAGATGATGAACAGTGGCTGGTATACCAACACCACAAATCAATACTTCTGCTGAGGGATTTGTTTTTAAAAAAGGTTCGATCTCGAATTGTGTGGCTGCAACTATCAAAATTTTCATTGCACAAATTTCGGATTTAGAAACTACAACTTTGCGTTTCCCTGCTACCTTTGATGAAATTTTTAGAATCTCAATGGTTTATCTTACAAGAGTAGAACATTTTAATGCGGCCCATAAATTATATAACCCGGGTTGGAATAAAGAAAAAAATGAAAAAATATTTGGTAAATGCGCCAACGAAAACTGGCATGGACATAATTATGAATTGTATGTAACAATTAAAGGAAATGCAAATAGTGATACAGGGTTTTTAATGGATGCAAAAAAACTGAGCTTATTAATAAAAGAATTTGTTTTGGATAAACTTGATCATAAAAATTTAAACGTGGAAGTACATTTTTTACAAAACAAAATGTGTTCAACAGAAAACCTTGCAATTGCCATTTGGCAACAGTTACAGCCAAACTTACCAGCGGAAGTGCAATTGCATTGTATAAAATTATATGAAACACCAAGGATATATGCCGAATATTATGGTGATTAAAACTTTTATCTTTAAAAAATGAATAACAGAATTTCTGTTTTTAGGAAAGAACATTTTAATGCAGCCCATAGGTTGCATAATCCTAAATGGACTAAAGAAAAAAATGATTTAGTTTTTGGTAAATGCAATAACCCTAATTATCACGGGCATAATTATGATCTTATTGTAAAAGTTACGGGTATTCCTGATGTTGAAACAGGTTACCTGATAGATCTGAAAAAACTCAGTGATTTAATTAAAGAAAATGTTTTAGAAAAATTCGATCATAAAAATCTTAATCTTGATACGCCAGAGTTTAAAAATTTAAATCCCACGGCCGAAAATATTGCAATTGTTATTTATAATATTTTAAAAGAAAAAATTGACAAAGATCTTGATCTGCAGGTAAAGCTTTATGAAACAGAAAGAAATTTTGTTGAATATCCTTCCCTATAGCTATCGGGATAAAAAATAATAGTATGAGTTATAAAAAAATAGAAGAATACGATGAAACAATCCTTGAAGGGATGCAAAAAAACTACAGAGAAATATTGATCTCTATCGGCGAAAACCCTGACAGGGAAGGCTTACAAAAAACACCTTTGCGTATTGCCAAAGCAATGCAGTATATGACACATGGAAGTTTACTTGATGCAAAAGCTATAATAAATTCTGCCAAGTTTCACGAAGAGATGAGCCAGATGATTGTAGTAAAGGATATTGAACTCTACAGCATGTGTGAGCATCATATGCTGCCTTTTTATGGAAAAGCTCATGTTGCCTATATACCTAACGGATGGATAACAGGATTGAGTAAAATTGCAAGAGTGGTGGATGTATATTCCCGCCGGCTACAGGTACAGGAAAGGCTTACTACACAAATCTTAGATGCGATTCAGGAAACGTTAAATCCCTTGGGTGCTGCTGTAGTAATTGAGGCATCGCATTTATGTATGATGATGAGGGGTGTGCAAAAGCAAAATTCTGTAACAACAACCTCTGCTTTTTCCGGTGAGTTTAAGAACAATGAAACCCGCAGTGAATTTTTAAAACTTATAAGTTCAAAACTTCATTAAGAGTTTATTGGTTTAGGAGTTATAAGTTTAGTGAGTAACTTATCTTCTATTTCGACCTTGAAATTCCTTGAAACATAACCTCTAAACCCCTAAACTTTCTAAACTAATAACCAATGGCACACGCTTATATTTTTCCTGGCCAGGGTTCGCAATATAGCGGGATGGGAAAAAATTTATATGATACGAATGAACAGGCAAAAGATCTTTTTGAAGGGGCAAATGATATTTTAGGTTTTCG
>JALYYX010000057.1 GCA_030946075.1 Bacteroidota bacterium
CCAAAGGGATCAACATCATGGAGTTCTGCAAACAGTTTAATGCACGAACCCAGGATAAACAAGGGAAAGTTCTTCCCGTTCTCATCACAGTTTTCGGTGATAAATCATTTGATTTTGTAATTAAAACCCCTCCGGCTGCAGTTCAGTTAAAAGATGCTGCAAAAATTGAAAGCGGAAGTAAAGAACCCAATCGTGCAAAAGTTGGTAAAGTAACCTGGGCACAGGTTGAAGAGATTGCAAAGGATAAGATGGAAGACTTAAACGCCTTCAGTCTTAATAGCGCAATGAGCATGGTTGCTGGTACCGCCCGCAGCATGGGTTTAACTGTAGAAGGTAAAGCTCCCTGGGAAAATTAATTACAACATCTGCCGCAAGGCTAAAAATATTTAAAATGATCACTAAAAAAAGAAAAGTTGCTGATGCTAAAATAGAGAAGGATAAAACTTATTCTCTTAAAGAAGCATCCACTTTGGTAAAAGAAGTTAATACAACAAAATTTGATAGCTCTGTTGATCTGCATATCCGTTTAGGCGTTGATCCTAAAAAAGCAGACCAGGCGGTTAGAGGAACAGTTTCTCTTCCTCATGGTACCGGAAAAACTAAAAA
Organism: Bacteroidota bacterium; assembly: GCA_030946075.1. Lineage (GTDB taxonomy): Bacteria > Bacteroidota > Bacteroidia > Chitinophagales > Chitinophagaceae > Ginsengibacter. The sequence goes on from JALYYX010000057.1 coordinate 607, forward strand.
AGTATTAGTGCTTTGCACTCCTGATAAAGAAGAAGCCGCAAGAGCTGCAGGTGCAGATTATGTTGGCCTGGATGAATTTATCACAAAGATTGAAGGTGGGTGGACTGATGTGGATGTGATTGTTGCAACTCCTTCTGTGATGCCTAAGATTGGTAGATTAGGTAAAGTATTAGGACCCCGTAACCTTATGCCGAATCCTAAAACAGGTACTGTTACAAATGATGTAGCTGCTGCAGTTAATGATGTAAAAGGTGGTAAAATTTCATTTAAAGTTGATAAGGTTGGAATTATTCATGCTTCTATTGGAAGGGTAAGTTTTTCTCCTGATAAGATTGAAGCAAATAGCCAGGAATTAATCAATACGATAATGAAATTAAAACCATCAAGCTCAAAAGGCACTTACCTGAAAGGATTAAGTATGGCAAGTACAATGAGCCCTGGTATTGCAATTGACACAAAATCTGTTGGGATATAATGTGCTGATATGCTCAGATAGATAACTGATGATAGAAAATATAAATGTTGAAAAGTAAAAAACTAAAGTTGATTTAAAACAAATGCCCGACCTCCCTTTCTGTAGGAGAGGGACCGAGGGTGAGGCTTTATGAAAAGTAAAAAAATATTGTTCAATTTTTAAACAAATGCCCGACCTCTCCCGAAAAATCGGGAGACCGAGGGTGAGGCCATTTTTTATGACAAGAGAAGAAAAACAAGAAGTGATTGAAACGCTGAAAGGCAAGTTCTCTCAGTATACCAACTTCTATATCACAGATACTGAAAATTTATCTGTAGCGCAGGTAACTAATTTACGCAGGCATTGCTTTAATAAACAGGTTGAAGTAAAGGTGGCTAAAAACACTTTGATAAAAAAGGCTTTGGAAAGTCTGGACAGCGAAAAATATGCAGGCATCTATGATTCATTGCATAAAGTAACTGCACTTATGTTCAGCGAAAATCCAAAGGATCCTGCGGTTATCATAAGCAGTTTCCGTAAAGAAATAAACGGTGAAAAGCCTCTTTTAAAAGCTGCTTTTTTAAACGGCGATATTTTCATTGGCGATAATCAACTGTTAGCTTTAACCAAGATCAAAACCAAAAATGAATTGATTGGTGAAGTTATCAGCTTGTTACAATCACCAATTCAAAGAGTTTTAGGTGCTTTACAAAACAGACCAGAAAAAGGTGGAAATGCAGAAGCGGCAACAGAGCCAACACCTGCACCGGCAGAAGCGTAACTAAACCATCTAAACTTTCTAAACAATTCTAAACCGAATTTTTAATAAACCATCCGGCGGAGGTAATACAAAGAAGTCGGAAAAAAACAAAAAACATGGCAGACGTAAAACAATTAGCTGAAAACTTAGTAGGCTTAACAGTAAAAGAAGTTCAGGAATTAGCTGAATTTCTAAAATCAGAATATGGTATTGAACCGGCAGCAGTTTCAGTTGCAGCAGGCCCAAGTGATGGTGGTGGCGCAGCAGCAGCAGAAGAAAAAACATCTTTCAATGTTATTCTTAAATCTCCGGGTGCTAACAAATTAGGTATCGTGAAGATAGTTAAAGAATTAACTGGTCTTGGTTTAAAAGAAGCTAAAGACTTAGTTGATGGTGCACCAAAAGCTATCAAAGAAGGTGTTGATAAAGCAACTTCTGAAGAGATTAAGAACAAGCTTACTGAGGCTGGTGCTGACGTAGAAATTCAATAAGAATTAATAAAGATGCCTTAAAAGCCGGGGAGTAATCTCTGGCTTTTAAAGGTTTTTCAAATAATTAAAAGTTTAGAGTTTATACAAAATTTAATTATAACATTTCTTATTAGAAATCACTATATTAATTTTTCAGTATTTTCCCTTACTTTTGCACTCCTTTAATTTCGGATTAGTGGCTTTATGCCTGTTTAATTCCTGTTAGGGGCACTTCTACACTTTAAAAAGTTTTAACTACAATATGGCTTCAACTAAAGTAGCTCCTGCAAAAAGAATCAACTTCGGAAAAATTGAACATCTTGCAGAGACTCCCGATTTGCTTGGAATTCAAATCCAATCATTCAAAGATTTTTTTCAATTAGAAACAACTCCTGACAAAAGAAATGTTGAGGGTTTATTTCGTGTGTTTAAGGAAAATTTTCCAATCACTGATACACGGAATATTTTCATGCTGGAATTTCTTGATTATTTCGTTGATCCTCCGCGTTACACAATTGAAGAATGTATTGAAAGAGGATTGACTTATGCTGTTCCTCTAAAAGCTAAGCTGCGCCTTAGTTGTAATGATGAAGAACATGTGGATTTTCAAACCATTGTTCAGGATGTATTCTTAGGAAACATCCCTTACATGACACCCCGTGGTACTTTCGTTATCAATGGTGCTGAAAGGGTTGTTGTTTCTCAATTACACCGTTCTCCTGGTGTATTCTTTGGTCAGTCAACACATCCAAACGGAACAAAAATTTATTCTGCAAGAGTAATTCCTTTTAAAGGTGCATGGATGGAATTTGCAACAGACATTAACAATGTGATGTATGCATATATTGATCGCAAAAAGAAATTTCCTGTAACAACATTACTTCGTTCTATCGGTTATGAAACTGATAAGGATATTCTGGAATTATTCGGAATGGCGGTTGAGGTTAAAGCAGATAAAAAAACATTGAATGCAAACATCGGTAAAAGATTAGCAGCCCGTGTTCTTCGTAGCTGGGTTGAAGATTTTGTGGATGAAGATACCGGTGAAGTTGTAAGTCTTGAAAGAAACGAGATCGTTCTTGAAAGAGATACAATTCTTGATGAAGAGAATGTTGCAATGATCCTTGAGCTGAGTGTGAAAAGTGTTTTCATTCAAAGAGAAGAGGTGAGTGGTGATTATGCAATTATTTACAACACATTAAATAAAGATACTTCTAATAGTGAGATTGAGGCTGTACAGCATATCTATCGCCAGTTACGCGGCGCTGATGCTCCTGATGATGAAACTGCAAGAGGTATTATTGATAAATTATTCTTTAGTGATAAGCGTTATGATCTTGGTGAAGTTGGTCGTTATAAAATCAACAGGAAGCTTGGATTGAATTATCCTATTGAGAAAAAAACATTAACCAAAGAAGATATCATTGCGATCATAAAATATTTAGTGTTGTTAACTAACGCTAAAAGTGAGATCGATGATATTGACCATTTAAGTAACCGTCGTGTACGTACAGTGGGTGAGCAATTATATGCTCAGTTTGGTGTTGGTCTTGCACGTATGGCTCGTACCATTCGTGAGAGGATGAACGTACGTGATAATGAAGTGTTTACTCCGGTTGATCTTATCAATGCAAGAACATTATCTTCTGTTATCAATTCATTCTTTGGAACATCGCAATTATCCCAGTTCTTAGATCAGACAAATCCGTTGAGTGAGATAACGCATAAACGTCGTATCTCCGCACTCGGGCCCGGTGGTTTAAGTCGTGAGAGAGCAGGTTTCGAGGTTCGTGACGTTCACTATTCTCATTATGGCCGTTTGTGTACAATTGAAACTCCTGAAGGTCCAAACATTGGTTTAATATCTACACTTTGTGTGCATGCCAAAATAAATGAAATGGGCTTTATTGAAACACCTTACCATAAAGTAAATGATGGTAAAGTTGACATGAAGAAAGTTACATTTCTTAGTGCAGAAGAAGAAGACACAAAGAAAATAGCACAGGCAAATGTTGGGGTTGATGCTAAAGGAAATTTTGTAGAAGATAAAATAAAATCAAGGCAAACTGGCGACTTCCCGATATTAGATAAAGGTGAAGTTGAATATATGGATGTAGCGCCAAATCAGATTGTTGGTTTAAGTGCTTCTCTTATTCCTTTTCTTGAGCATGATGATGCAAACCGTGCATTGATGGGATCAAATATGCAACGGCAGGCAGTTCCATTAATTCGCCCTGAAGTACCAATTGTGGGTACAGGCCTTGAGGCAAAAGCCGCACGTGATGCAAGAATCCAAATTCATGCTGATGGAGATGGTGTTGTAGAGTTTGTTGACGCTAATGAAATTCATGTTCGCTACAACAGAAATCAAACACAAAAATTGGTAAGCTTTGATGAAGATCTAATTGTTTACAAGCTTACAAAATTTATAAAAACCAATCAGGCAACATGCATTAATCTTCGTCCTGCAGTTAAAAAAGGACAAACAGTAAAAGAAGGCGATTTCTTAACCGAAGGTTATGCAACTAAGGATGGTGAAATTGCTTTGGGACGTAATCTTAAAGTGGCCTTCATGCCTTGGAAAGGTTACAATTTTGAAGATGCAATTGTAATTAGTGAGAAGGTTGTAAAAGATGATTGGTTTACTTCAATACATATTGATGAATTTGAATTAGAAGTTCGTGATACAAAATTAGGTGAAGAGGAATTAACTCCTGATATTCCAAACGTAAGTGAAGAAGCAACAAAAGATCTTGATCAAAATGGAGTGATAAGAATTGGTGCTCATGTAAAAGAAGGAGACATTATTATTGGTAAGATCACACCAAAAGGTGAGAGCGATCCAACTCCGGAAGAAAAATTATTGAGAGCAATTTTCGGTGATAAAGCAGGGGATGCAAAAGATGCGTCTTTAAAAGCACCAAGTGGAACTGAAGGTGTTGTTATTGATAAAAAATTATTCCAGAGAGCCAAGAAAGATAAGAATGGTAAAGTAAAAGAAAAGGCTTCATTGGATAAAATTGAAAAAACACACGAAAAAAATGAAGCTGATCTTTTAGAAGTTTTGATAAGCAAACTGCTTACTTTATTAAAAGATAAAAATTCCGCTGGTATCAGCAATAATTTTGGCGAAATATTAATTGGTAAGGGTGCAAAAATTACAGCAAAAAATTTAGGTGGCATTGATTTTCAAAATGTAAATCCTTTAGGATGGAGTGGCGATGCAAAAACCGATGATTATATCAACACGTTATTGCATAACTACAACATTAAGTACAACGAAGAATTAGGAAGATACAAGAGAGAAAAATTCAATATCTCTATCGGTGATGAATTACCGGCCGGTGTATTGAAGCTTGCAAAGGTTTATCTCGCTGTTAAGCGTAAGCTTAAAGTGGGAGATAAAATGGCAGGTCGTCACGGAAATAAAGGTATCGTTGCAAAAATCGTTCGCCAAGAAGATATGCCATTCTTAGAAGATGGAACTCCTGTTGATATCGTTCTAAATCCACTTGGTGTACCAAGCCGTATGAACCTCGGGCAGATATATGAAACTGTTCTTGGATGGGCTGGTGAAAAGTTAGGAGTAAGATTCGCAACGCCAATTTTTGATGGTGCTTCTGTTGATGAAATTGCAGAGCAGGTTGCTAAAGCCGGTCTTCCATTGTTTGGTCATACATATTTATATGATGGCGAAACTGGTGACCGCTTCGATCAGAAAGCAACTGTCGGAATTATCTATGTTATTAAACTTCACCACATGGTTGATGATAAGATGCATGCCCGTTCAATAGGACCATATAGTTTAATTACGCAACAACCTTTGGGTGGTAAGGCGCAGTTTGGTGGTCAAAGATTTGGTGAGATGGAAGTAT
>JALYYX010000089.1 GCA_030946075.1 Bacteroidota bacterium
TGGTTTGCATTTATGAGTGAGCCGCAAACCCCCTCCGAGTTGTATGTAATTGAAGCAGGCAAAGAAAGAAGATTGACAACCATACAAAATAAATTCATTGACTCATTGCAGTTTGCAACTGTTGAAAAATTTTCTTCCAAAAGTAAAGATGGTGAAACCGTATCGGGGCTTATTTATTATCCGCCTAACATGCAGAGAAAAAATCTTCCGCTCATTCTCTACATTCATGGCGGACCCACATCGCAGGATGAATTAGGTTTTGATATGACAAGACAAATGTTGGCAGCACATGGCTACGCAGTAGCCGGCGTAAACTATCGCGGTAGCAATGGACGTGGAATTAAATTTTCAAGAATTATTTCTGCAGACTGGGGCAATAAAGAAGTACTCGACATAATTGGTGCAACAGATTATTTAATTGCACAGGGCATTGCAGACCCAAACAGGCTGGGCATTGCAGGCTGGAGCTATGGCGGCATCTTAACCGATTACACCATTGCAAGTGATACACGTTTTAAAGCGGCGAGCAGCGGCGCCGGAGTTGCAAACCCATTGTCATTGTATGGTGTGGACCAATACATAAACCAGTACAACAACGAGATTGGTGAACCTTGGAAAGGAAATAATATTGATAAATATTTAAAGCTCTCCTATCCTTTTCTGCATGCTGACAGAATAAAAACGCCTACACAATTTATGGTTGGCGAAAAAGATTTTAATGTACCGGCAGTTGGCAGTGAGCAAATGTACCAGGCACTTCGTTCGCTTAATATTCCTACTGAGTTATTGATTTATCCGGGACAATTTCATGGCTTTACACAACCCAGTTTTATTAAGGACAGGTTTGAGCGTTACTATGCATGGTTTGATAAATATTTGAAATGAGTTGAGAGGGGTGTGATTTATTTTTTGGTTACCGGCATATGTTTTTCATAGGATCATCGTTGCGTCGCAATCACTTCATCGGCATACCTTTGGGGAGCTTTAATTATGATCTTTTTCTTGTCCCAGCGGGGTCTTCATAGCAGAGCATGTGTGCAAGCATGAGACCCCGATGATTAATGATCTTCCAACATCGAGGTCTCATAGCAATGCACAAAGCAAAGATGAAGACTTTGCTGAGAATTTTCTTGTCCCAGCAGGGTCGTCATAGCAGAGCAAGTGCGCAAGCATGAGACCCCGATGAATAATGATCTTCCAACATCGAGGTCTCATAGCAATGCACAAAACCCCGGATGAAGACCTCGCTGAGACACAGTATAAAAGTTGAATGCACCAGGTTGAGCCTGTAAAAGTCTTGATGCACAAAGAACAAATGGAGGATACCAAAATATTCTTCTACATTTAAAATATGAAATTAGAACAGCATCCATTTGAAACCATTGATTGGAATACAATTGAGAAAAACAAGCATAATGGTGAAAAAGGATTTGCTTTATGGCAAACAATAATGATGGGTGATATAAGAATTAGAATGGTTGAATATTCTGCAGGCTATGTAGCAGATCATTGGTGCAATAAAGGGCATGTTATTTATTGCGTAAAAGGTAAAATGAAAACTGAATTAAAGGATGGCAGAAAAATAAAATTAAAAAAAGGTATGACCTATCATGTAGGTGATGACAGCATGCCTCACCGTTCATATTCTAAAAAAGGTTGTACACTTTTTATTGTGGATTAAGGGGGCCGCCAACCCGAATGTTTTTGTCGCCCCCAAGTTTATCCAATTTTTCCGCAGCATCTTTATGCATTAATATTTTTACTAGTTGAATAATGGCTGTGAGGGCAAATATTCCCCCTAAAATGTAATTTAAAATATTCTGATTGGCATTCATTTTTTCATACATCCATTTACCGCCAAAAATAAAAACACAATTGCCCATAAGTGTTCCCAAACCAATGCCCACTATGTACAAATTATAATTCCAATTATTTGGCTGTAGAATTTTCTTGGTAAATAAAACGGTGCTCCAGCCAAACCAAAAAGGTATCTGCATGGGGCTTACAGCGCTTAATGAAATGCCCAACAAAAAGCGATGCATATCAGGCAAGTTGCTTTCAACGGGCTGGCCTGAATGATGATGCTTCATTGCCGTCATAAAACTACCTATTGCAAGGGCAACAACAATAAAAAAGGTAATCCATTCAAGCCACTTGAATAATTTTTTTTGTTTTCGAATCCAGTTAATGCCAACAAGTGAAATGCGAACGTAGATCATCTCTGTAAGCAATGAACCGCATGAAAACCAGATGGCATTTTTAATTCCTTCCTCCACACTTATTTTCATAGCAAGCACATTAAGTGTACCCAGTGGCAATGAGCCGAGAAAGCTTACCATCATTCCCCAAAAGAAAACCCTTACAAGTTTCATAATTAAGAAAAACTAAATTAGCTTTTCTTAGCTAAAACGGAGAGGGAAACTTTTACGGTATTGCTGAGAACCGCACTGCTGTTGCCAACGCCAAAATCAAGGCGGTTAATATTGAATGAGCCTGCAAATAAAATATCACTTCCTGCGGGGGTGGCAGCGAATGGGAAGG